>JADJYJ010000011.1 GCA_016719785.1 Candidatus Amarolinea dominans | reverse complement strand
TGTGGGCGACGAGCCAGAACATCTTTGGCTATCCGGGGCATCGGCGGCGACACCGTGACCTTCACGCGGCGTTGTCAGCGGCTTCACGCTGGACGCCAGCATCGAGGGCCGGGCCTGGATCAAGACCGACACCACGATTGCCGGCGGCAACAGCGGCGGGACAGCGGTGGACGCCGATGGTCTGCTGGTGGGCGTGCCGACGATCGCGGCCGCCGGCGAGGACACGGATGTGGTTGATTGTCGCCCGGTGAACGACACCAATCACGATGGCAAGCTTGACGACAAGGATTCCTGCGTACCGATCGGCGGCTTTCTGAACGGATTGCGCCCGGTCAACCTGGCCAGGCCGCTGATCGAAGCGGCGCGGCGGGGTGGCTTCGCCGGGCCAGAGCAATCCAGGCGCTTAGGAGACCGCGCCTGCGCCGGCGAGTCAGCCGCGCTTCTTCAACCTGCAGTTGGCGTCCGGCGTGAGCGAGTCGCAGCAGCCAACGACGCTGATCAGCAGCCTGCCCTCCGGCAGCCGTCAGATGTACATCTTCTTCGACTACGAGAATATGGCCGATGGGATGCGTTGGGAGATGCAGGTCTCCAAAGATGGCAAGGACGAACCAGATCTGGGAATGTCGGCCGACGGCTGGGTCGGCGGGCGACGGGCAACTGGTGGGTCGGTTGAGCGACACCCCCTTCGCCGACGGCCTGTATCGCATGCGCTTCCTGGTCGAAGGCCGTCAGGTGGCCGAAACCCAGATTCAGGTTGGCGTCGAAACGCCGCGCGCAGCCAGTTGCCAACATTGTATTCAGTCAAGACTACACGAGTGCGGGCGAACCGTCCGAGTCGAGCCGTCTCTTCCCGGAGGGGACTAAGCGCCTTTACTGGTTCTTCGAGCATCAGAACATGACCGTTGGCGCCCAGTGGGGTTACACCTGGTTTTTCGAAGGCAAGGCGGCGGATAGCGCCACGCTGACCTGGGATGGGCCGCCCGACGGTCTGATGCGCATGGTGCTGACCAACGACACCGGCATGGCGGCGGGCAACTGGCGGTTGGAGTTGACGATCGGCGATCAGCCGGCAGCCCGCCGATTTGACCGTCGCCGGCAAGCAGGGCGGCGGGCCTGTCTTCCAGCCGTTCGTCTTTTAGCGCAACGTGGATAACAAGATGGGCAAGCCGCTCGACACGGAGACCAGCTTTCCGGCCGGCATCACCGCCTTCTACGCCTTTTCGGACTTCACCGGCATGCAGAACGGCTTGAAGTGCGCCAACCGCCTGTATCTGAACGGCGTCAAGCTCATGGATAATGCCTATGTGTGGGGCGACGAGTGGCTGCCCTGGGCGGGCGAGTCGGAACCTGGTCGAACGTGTTCAGCGCCAGCGGTAACGAAATGCCCAACGGCGAGTACACGTTAGAGCTGGTGGTGGAAGGTCAGGTGGTGCAGCGAGGTTCGGTGACGATCGGTGGCGCTGCACCGGCGCCCACACCTGCGCCGGCGCCCGCCAGTCCCGCCGCCGGCGTGCAGGTGCAGGGGGTCATCAGCGACGCGGGACACAGGGCGGCCCATCGCCGGGGCGTTCTTCATCGTGCTCAGCCAGGATCAAGGTCAGCGTTCGGTGGACCGACGACGAGGTCTACTCGATGACCAAGAGCGACCGCCAGGGTGTCTTACAACTGCCGTTGCCCCTGTTGCGCGGTCAGTGCTACAGCGTCGTGATTGCCGCCGAGGGCTACTGGACGCACAATGAGGATGACGCCTGCGTCAATCAGAAGACGCCAGACCAGGTGGAGCTGCAGATTCAGATGCAAAAACGCTGACGCAATCACCTGACAATTGGAACTGCTGCCTAAACCCATGACCCCCCACCAATACAACAAGGCCGGCCCACAGACTACAGCTGCGACCGACCTCGTCCTCGTGGGCAGGCAAGTTATGTTTGGTGCGACACCTATCCGACCTCGCGGCCGGCGCTCAACCCGCTTTCCGCAGCAGCCGCTCGCGCGACCCGCCGCCTGGCAAACGCCGCGGGAACACTGTCATTGTCGCCGGTGAGGGCAGCGTTTGTCTGCCTCTCCTGTTTTACGTGCGCCCGCCCACAGCGCCAGTCTAGCATACCTCAGGCGCCTTGTCGAATCGCGGATGCCGGTGGCCGGTGGCGGCTGCGTCGCCAATCTTCCCTGACCTTATGGTCGCGTTCTTCTTTGCTTGACGGCCAAGCCTCGCCCTTTACCGGCGCACTCTGTGGTTGTGGCTCGCTTAGAAATCAAGACGCCCGGCGTCGCATTTCCCTTGTGTGATTGGGCATCACAGAGCGCGAGAGGTCCGCTTGCCACCCGTATCCGCCTTTCCGGCGCCTGAATCCTCGACTGGTAACTCATCCCCCCTGTTTCCACCATCCGTCGTCTCACCCACGCACGGTCGGCTCCACGCATCCCACCCATCCAAATTTGACAAGTCTTTACAAAGCAGAAGCAATACCTTCGCCAAAATGGGGTAAGTCAAATGTGACCAAAGGGCTTTCGTAAATGCAAGTTGTTGTTGATAGTTTACGAAAATCACAACACAAGGACTAGTGAAAGCCCATGCCTGATATTGTAGCACGTTTAGAGTGTATCGAATCATTAGTGACGGCGACGACGCTGCGCCAACTCAGCCGCATCATTGCGGCAGTGTTGCCATGACAGGGCGGGTGACCATGCTTGGCATCTCGCGGCAAGCCGGTGAAGGGCAGTTATCGCACGGTACAGCGTTTTTTCTACGGTAGTGCCGTGGGCGACGTTGTTTTGGGCGTTTTTCCGCCAGCATCTATATCGGCCAGACGATGTCTACATCATGGTTGGCGACGAGGTGGTGGTGAGCAAAGGCGGGGCACCACCCACGGGCTGGATCGTTTTTTGCGGGGGGTGATCGGCCGTGATTCCTGGCCTGGCCTTTTTCACGTTTGGCACTGGTCAACACCAAAAACGCCGCTCATCTCGCTGCGGATCGAGCAGTCGTGCGCAGCGAGGAAGAAAAGCGGCTAACCGTGCCAAGACAGCCGCTAAGCAGACGCCCAAACCGGCTGAGCCGCGCAAGCCGGGCCGCCCTTAAAGGCAGTAAGAACAAAGCGGCAACCGAAATCACCTTGTCGCCCGGGAACTGCTTCGCATCCAAGCCATGCTGGAAGCTCAACTCAAACTTATGGGCAAATGATCCTCTGACCTATCTGGCCCTGGACGGCATTTGGTAACCGTTTTGCCCTGCACATGGTGCAGCAGTGCAAGTTACATCTGATTTCTAAGCTGCGCTCCGACTCGGCCTTGTACTTACCCTTATACTGGCCCTCGAGTGGCGTGGGCCGCACCGCAAATACGGCGACAAGCTGGATTACCAGAACTTGCCTGCTCGAGTACCCAAAACAAACGACCGTTGACGGCCAGATCGAAACTCGCATTGCACTATTCGATGCCTGCATAGAGAGTTTAGCCAGCCGCTTAATGTCGTGGTTATCCTGAAAACCCTCATCTGCAAACGCAAGCTTCCGCCCATGTCACCCTGTTCAGCAGCGATCTCACGCTCGCCTACGACAAACTGGTTGACTATTATTGTCTGAGATTCCAAATCGAGTTCAACTTCAGGGACGCTAAACAGTATTGGGGCCTGGAGGACTTCACGAATGTCTCCGAAACCGCCGTCACCAATGCCGCCAACCTCTCTTTGTTCATGGTCAACTTCTCCCAGGGCTTACTGCGCAATCTCCACGACACAGACCCAGATTGCAGCGTCCTAGACCTTAAAGCACTTGCATCGCGGTGCCAAATATGTGACCGAGACCATTAAAATGCTTCCTGAAAAGCTCGAGCTTAGGTTTATTGGCCCGCATCTTCTAGTAAACTAGCCGCCTTGGGCCGCATTCATGTCGCTTAATCCACTTTTAACTCGCCCTAGCTGGCGAAGGTATTGAGAAGGCGATTAGTTGTCTTGCGACGTCGAAGTTCCGTCGCCCTTGAGGCAGCGGACGATCGTTTCAATCGCCCGAAGGCGATTAGTTGTCTTGCGACCGCCGACCTTTGGGTCGGCATCAGCCTTCTGCACAGTTACGTTTGTGACATATGTCAGTATACCCTAACTACCCTCGGTCGTCGTAGTAAACAATTCTGGATGATACGTTTGCGCCTGCGCCACGTACTCTCGCACCACACTCTGCCCACGACCAATCATAACACTGATCGTAGCCACCGCCAAACCCTGTTTGAGCAGCAAACAGACCCGCTCATAGTCTTTCAAATAGCGCTCAACGCTCTTGAGTGAGTGCCCGCTCTCCCGCGCAACGTCCGGCGCCTCCAAACCCTGCTCGTGCAGCCGAATGATCTCTCCCTTGTGCGTCGGCCGACTGCCCTGATCCATCTTGTAGCCCTTCAGCGGCAACGGCTTCCCCGTCTCCGCTTGCTCCGTTGCTACTGCCTTGCGCACCCGATCCATCCCGATCCCCAGAATCACGCTCAACTCAGCCACGGTCAATAGCCCTCCCTGCTCGGCCGCCGTCCGTACCAGTCGCGCAACCTGTCGCCGATGACGTGCCTGTAAACGCGCTCCGGCCTGTTCCCGACCACACCGCTCCACGCGCTCCTGCCACTCTTCCGGCGCCAGCAGCGGTAACACCACTGTCACCGTCTTGTACTCCTCGGTCGCCTTCCCTGGCTGCGCCTTGTGTCCCTCGTCTCCGGTGCATGTCCAGATCAAATCCCCGCTGTGTAACCGCTCAGCCTTCGGGTAGAACTGCTCCACCAATGCCTCGACATCCTCAGCCAGCACTCTCAGAATGCGATGGCTGCCCACGATGCGGTATTCACTCTCCAACAGATGGATCAGCGCTGCTTGGAAGGTTCGTTTCTCGATACTCGCATACGGATTTACCCGGCTCATGCTCTCAGAGCCCCCCTTTTTGCCAGGTCTACCGGCCCGTTGACCCGCACCAGCTCCTCTTCTAATTTCGCCAGCCGCTCCTTTTCCCCCTGTATCCGCTCGTACAGCGCCAGGTAATCCCCCACCAACCGCTCCGATAGACTCACCAGAAAGGCAATTTGCGTCGCTGCCGCACCTTCTCGGTGTAACGTCACCACCCGTTGGAACGCTGCGATGTAACGCTTGATTGACTGCACCGAATGATGCGCCCACAGCGCAATGCGGTCGTAACCCTGCCGATCCAGCCACAATTCGATGATGCGCACCTTGTGCGTCTGTCCTCGCCCCGTTCCTTTCACCTGCCCGCGTGTCTGCACCACGTGCCCCGCCGTTTTCAACGTTTGAATGTCACGAATGATCGTCCGTAGCGTCACCTGCAACACTCGCGCCAGGTCTTCTTCGGTCAGCACCCCGCCTTGATCCAGCGCTTCGTCCACCAGGCGCAGGATGCGGCCCTGGCGCAACCCTACTCGCCCCTCCTTAGCCAGCACTTTGGCGTCTTCTGCACCCGCATCCACCGTCAACGTCACCGTCGTGCGGTCCGTTTCGCACAATGGCGGCCCAAAAGGCGCTCGCAGACTCGCTACCACCAGTCGCACCTGGCCTGGCCGCACCTGGTCCGTCGCACGATCCAGCCCCAGGTGTTCCTGCGCTGCACTCACTACCTCACGCGCCTCGCGCAACGATAAATTGAACTCTGCTTGGAGCACATGAAGAAAGCTGGCCTCCGGAGTCTTCTCCACCAGCCGATCACTCGTGGTTGTCTGTACCATTTGTCACCCTCCCTGACTGCGGTCAATGCCTGTCGCATTTTACCGAGGGGGGGCATACCTGACAAATGTCACAATTTTCAATCGCCCGAAGGCGATTAGTTGTCTTGCGACCCAGATCGCCCAAGCTCGATAGCTTCGCCTACGCCCGCCGTTTCAATCGCCCGAAGGCGATTAGTTGTCTTGCGACCGAGGCCGCTTCGGCCTGGGCGCTCGTGCGGTTGGTTTCAATCGCCCGAAGGCGATTAGTTGTCTTGCGACCGGCGACTAGACGCCGCGAGGCGAATTGGTGGGGCTTGTGTTTCAATCGCCCGAAGGCGATTAGTTGTCTTGCGACCCCGGAAATGGGCTTACTGTTTGATTGGGTGTTTCAATCGCCCGAAGGCGATTAGTTGTCTTGCGACAGCAAGCGAGCATGAGCGAGACGAGCTGGATATTTGTTTCAATCGCCCGAAGGCGATTAGTTGTCTTGCGACCCGGCATCGGCTGCCGCCATGCTCAGGCGACGGTATGTTTCAATCGCCCGAAGGCGATTAGTTGTCTTGCGACTCAGGCGGTGGCGGGGAAGCGGGGGCGAATGCCCCGTGTTTCAATCGCCCGAAGGCGATTAGTTGTCTTGCGACGAGGCGTTCGGCGTTGATTTGGTACATTGACCCCCGTGTTTCAATCGCCCGAAGGCGATTAGTTGTCTTGCGACCACGGCCACCCGTGCGCGGGCCGTGGTGATCGTTGGTTTCAATCGCCCGAAGGCGATTAGTTGTCTTGCGACCGGGGAATCCTGGTCCGCCTGGTGAGGATGCATTTGTTTCAATCGCCCGAAGGCGATTAGTTGTCTTGCGACCCGGTCGCGCCTGAAAGGCGGGTGCCCGGACGGAGTTTCAATCGCCCGAAGGCGATTAGTTGTCTTGCGACCGACCTGAAAGGCACCAAGTGCCCGGACGGCACCATCGTTTCAATCGCCCGAAGGCGATTAGTTGTCTTGCGACCGCTCCTGCTTCGGCATGGGCCTGGAACCGGGCAGAGGTTTCAATCGCCCGAAGGCGATTAGTTGTCTTGCGACACCCTTGGTCGTTCCTGGGGGCCATGGCTCGCACGTTTCGGTTTCAATCGCCCGAAGGCGATTAGTTGTCTTGCGACCTGGCGCCCAGCCGGCCATTGCATTATCCGGACGGCGATTGTGTTTCAATCGCCCGAAGGCGATTAGTTGTCTTGCGACCCCCTCCCTTTCCATCGCCCAAGCGATTAGTCTGCGACTCCGACAGGGTGCCCTGGTTTCAATCGCCCGAAGGCGATTAGTTGTCTTGCGACTCCTGCGTCCTTTGTGCCCCTTACGCTGGGGCCGTTTCAATCGCCCGAAGGCGATTAGTTGTCTTGCGACGCCCGATGTCGATACGGGGGCTCACTATCCTATGGTGGTTTCAATCGCCCGAAGGCGATTAGTTGTCTTGCGACCGATCATCGCCCGCCGGGGCAAGTAGAGTAGGCAGTTTCAATCGCCCGAAGGCGATTAGTTGTCTTGCGACTGTTCGCGGATTAGCCCTGGCGACCGTCCCGGTCATCGTTTCAATCGCCCGAAGGCGATTAGTTGTCTTGCGACTGCTGGGACAAGGGGGTCAAACCTAAGTGGGGCGAGTTTCAATCGCCCGAAGGCGATTAGTTGTCTTGCGACCTTGCATGGTGATTTTCCTTTCGCCCGGTGCGTTGTGGTTTCAATCGCCCGAAGGCGATTAGTTGTCTTGCGACCCCTGGGTCTCATAATGAGATAAAGTCAGTGGAAATGCCTAGTTTCAATCGCCCGAAGGCGATTAGTTGTCTTGCGACCAACGCCTGGGCGCCGCCCTGGAGGATTACGGTTTCAATCGCCCGAAGGCGATTAGTTGTCTTGCGACGCAGCTTACTGGGCCGCCCCAGGGAGTGGTTTCAATCGCCCGAAGGCGATTAGTTGTCTTGCGACCCGGATGTACCGCGACCAGGATGTTTTGCGGAGGTTTCAATCGCCCGAAGGCGATTAGTTGTCTTGCGACCGTGAAGGAGTGTGCCTACGGCCAGCAGTTTCAATCGCCCGAAGGCGATTAGTTGTCTTGCGACGTAGTTTTCACCGGTTCTGTGCGTTGTGAGTTTGGTTTCAATCGCCCGAAGGCGATTAGTTGTCTTGCGACTGTGAAGCCAATCAGGTCGTGGCCCCGAGTTGGTTCGTGTTTCAATCGCCCGAAGGCGATTAGTTGTCTTGCGACCTGGCCCAGGCGAGTCTAGCCACCACCGGAAATGGTGGTTTCAATCGCCCGAAGGCGATTAGTTGTCTTGCGACTTATGTAAACTTATACGATTGGGGGGGGGCGATCGGGTTTCAATCGCCCGAAGGCGATTAGTTGTCTTGCGACAGGCGGGCGACGCTACTTGCGCCGCCCTGGATCGTTTCAATCGCCCGAAGGCGATTAGTTGTCTTGCGACCCGCGCCGGACTCCTACACCCAGTGGATGTATAGTGTTTCAATCGCCCGAAGGCGATTAGTTGTCTTGCGACGTCGCTGTGGGCCGCCCGTTGATGTTTCAATCGCCCGAAGGCATTGTCTGCACTTCGTTTCAATCGCCCGAAGGCGATTAGTTGTCTTGCGACAGGGATCGGTGACGATGGGCCACCAGGCCCCTGGTCGGTTTTCAATCGCCCGAAGGCGATTAGTTGTCTTGCGACCCCTTCAACGTGACCTTTACGTTTCCCGCCTTTGTGTTTCAATCGCCCGAAGGCGATTAGTTGTCTTGCGACACGGATGTCGTCTACGCCAACCCCGGCGTAGATTTCGTTTCAATCGCCCGAAGGCGATTAGTTGTCTTGCGACTCCTACAAATGTACCATACCGGTAACCGTGGATGTCGGTTTCAATCGCCCGAAGGCGATTAGTTGTCTTGCGACGCCGCCAGCGACGGGGCATCGCAATGTGGCAGGCGAGGTTTCAATCGCCCGAAGGCGATTGGTTGTCTTGCGACGAAAGGGCAGGCATGGCCGCCGTTCGAGGTGTTTCAATCGCCCGAAGGCGATTAGTTGTCTTGCGACACCGACCCCGTCCCAACTCACCGCGAGGTGGGTTGTAGTTTCAATCGCCCGAAGGCGATTAGTTGTCTTGCGACGACGGATGGGACTGGAGGACTATGAGCATTGAGGGCGTTGGTTTCAATCGCCCGAAGGCGATTAGTTGTCTTGCGACGCGCACGCTGCCGAAGTCAAAGGCAGCGATGCAGCCTGCGTTTCAATCGCCCGAAGGCGATTAGTTGTCTTGCGACCAGGCGCAGTGTGTCCGTTGGTCGGCTGACGCAGTCTAGTCGTTTCAATCGCCCGAAGGCGATTAGTTGTCTTGCGACGGCGGGTGGGTTGTGGCGTACTCGGTTGTCAGTTTCAATCGCCCGAAGGCGATTAGTTGTCTTGCGACTCGTCAGGGCCTCTTTATTGGCTTAATGGCATTAGCTGGTTTCAATCGCCCGAAGGCGATTAGTTGTCTTGCGACCGCCATGCCCCGATGCTGTCTGGCACTGCAGATAGTGAGTTTCAATCGCCCGAAGGCGATTAGTTGTCTTGCGACCAGTCGCCAGAGACCGTGGGATGCCGGCCAGAGGTGTTTCAATCGCCCGAAGGCGATTAGTTGTCTTGCGACTCGATTCCGGATTCGACTGTCGACCTATGCCATTTCGGTTTCAATCGCCCGAAGGCGATTAGTTGTCTTGCGACCGGACGCGTCACCTTAACAGGCGAGCCCTAAGGTGTTTCAATCGCCCGAAGGCGATTAGTTGTCTTGCGACGACCGCGGCGCCTGCCGTGTTCAATCGCCCAGCCGGAGAGGAACCAATGGTTTCAATCGCCCGAAGGCGATTAGTTGTCTATCGCCCGAGGCATTGGTTGTCTTGCACCGTCACCACGGCGGTTCAGTTTCAATCGCCCGAAGGCGATTAGTTGTCTTGCGACGCACTGTTTTTGGCCATCGCAGGTTGCGGAGAAATGTTTCAATCGCCCGAAGGCGATTAGTTGTCTTGCGACTGCAGTTTGTTCCCATGCCCCTTCCTGTGCTATCATTCCACCGGCGCTTCATTATATATGCCAAATACACGCCAAACATGCAAACCGCCCGTCGCTCCCGCCGAGTCGTATGCAGTTTTTTCGGGAAACAGGTCGCTGGAAACAATCTAATCATAGTATAACCCTTTTTGCCCCCGCCGTCAACTCGTTTCCCCCACCAATTTCATGCCAATGCTTACGGAGGCGCGTCCCATGCCGTCCCTGCTCGACTGTCTCAACCTGGCCTCGTTCCGCCACCTCTGGACCATCGCCCAGGCCCACTACCTCAACGCGCCCCAACGCCATCCCCCCAAGGATCTTTGGGTCCAAACCCTCCATGCCTTCCTCTCCAACCCCGCCAACCTGCAAACCATCCTCTCCCAACTCTCCCCCGCCGACCACGACGCCCTCCACGCCCTCCTCGACCTCCCCCACCCCGCGCTTCAGCACGCCTTCTGCGCCCGCCACGGCGTCATCCGTCCCTACCGCCCCTGGAACCAATCCACCCCCCTCCCCGATCGCCCCTGGCGCTTCCCCGCCTCCAGCGCTGAACGACTCTGGTACCTCGGCCTCCTCTTCCCCGCCCCCCCGGACCGTCCCGGCGGCCAGACCCGGCTCACCCTCGCCGACGAACACCGCGCCTTCCTCCGCCAACACCTCCTCCAGAATCTTCCCCTTCACCCCCAGCCGCCAACTGGCCTCGCCTACGAACCGCCCCTCTTCGACGCCCTCTACGACCTCACCGTCCTCCTCGCCCTCCTCCACCAACACGACATCGCCCCCGTTCATCAACGCTGGCTGCCCGCCCCCTTCCTCCAGCGCTTCAACCAGCAAACCCGGCGCCCCGCCCCATTCCCCGGCCTGCGCTCCGAACTCCAGGCCCCCCGGCTCCACTTCCTCCATTACCTGGCCCACACCCTCGGCCTCCTCGCCCCCGTCGGCGACTTCATCAAACCCAGCCCCACCCTCCCCCTCTGGCTCCAGGCCGCCCCCACCGTGCGCATCCAACAGCTCTGGAACGCCTGGCTCCAACCAGACCCCTGGCGCACCTTCCGCCTCCCCGGCGCCGCCACCCCAGACCCCATCGCCCTCGTCCAACACCTGCTGCACCTGCTCAGTCTCGCACCGGCCGCTGAATGGCGCACCATTCCCCAACTACTCAAGGAACTCAAACGCTTCCTGCACCCCCAGCCCGTCTGGTGGCAAACCCCCACCGCTGACGATAGCCTGCCCCATCTCCTGACCGACCTGTTCCTCGGCCCCCTCACCTGGCTCGGCTGCGTCAACCTGCAAACCGAAAACCGCTTGCAGGTTCAACTGACTCCGGCCGCGCGTGCGTTTCTCCAAGCCGCGCCCTTGTCGCCCCTGCCCGCGCCGCAGCCCTTCACGCTCAGCCTGGACCCGGAGCGCATCACCCTGCGCCTGCCCGACCACGATGCTGCCCTGGCCACCGCCCAGGTTGACCTGGCGCGCCTCCACGCCCTCATCAGCCAGTTCGGCAGCCTCAGCTTCGGCCCGGATGATCTGGCCCTGGCCCTGGCCAGCGACACCACCCTCGACGCCGTTCTGCAACTCCTCAGCGACGCGGCTGGCCGCCCAATCGCGGCCGACGAGTATGCCACCCTGCGTCGCTGGGCCGCCACCCCCGCCCCCATCACCATCCACCGTCTCACCGTGCTCGAAACGACTGACCCCGCGCACCTGACTGCGCTCACCACCCGCCGCACCCTGCGCCCCTTGCTTGGGCGCACCCTCAACCGGCGCCTGATCGTCATCCCCGATCGTCACCTGCCGCGCCTGATCGGCCGCCTGCGCCTCCTGGGCATCCCCCACCGCCTGACCATTCCCAACGCCGCCGGGGGCACGCGCCCCGGCAAGCCCAAGATCGCCAACAGCGGCTACCTCTACCTCGCCGGCCTCGTCTTCCAGCAGCTCAACCGCTTCACCGATTTGCCCGTGCGCCTCCCCGCCGCCATCCTCGATCAAATCGCCGCCGGCCTCCCCCCCGAAACCGCCTCCGACCTGCACGCCCTGGCCGAAGAACTGCTCACGCGCCTGCAAACCGCCTTCGACGGCTACTCCGGCCCACCCCTCGACAACCCCCATCCCGTCAACCTGGCCGACACCCAGGCCCGCCTCACCGCCGCCATCGCCGGTGAGCACAGCGTCGAACTCACCTACTGGACAGCCGGACGCGGCGAGCTGACCCACCGCCGCGTGGACCCCTACCGCCTGGAAACCCGCGGCGCCGTCACCTACCTCATCGCCTACTGCCACCTGCGTCGCGCCGAACGCGTCTTCCGCCTTGACCGCATCCTCGCCGTCGCCGAAAGCGAACCGCCCACCCCCGCGCCGCCGCCCGCCGTCGCCGACAGCCAGTCATCAGCCACGATCAGTCAACCGCCGCCCCAAATCGCAGCAACCACAGCAAACGACGACGACCTCATTGTACCCTTTTGACCAATGCTGAATGCTGACCTGAAAATGCTTCGACGCCAAGAGAAGACAGTTCTTTGCGCTCTTGGCGTCTTCGCGCTTCGCGTCTTCGCTCCCCTTCGTACCTTCGCGCTCCAAACACTCTGTACTCTGCACTCTGCGTTCAGCGTTGTCACAAAATCCTCGCCACCACCCGCGCATCCCCCATCTCCGCCTCCGCGCCCATCGCCAGTGCCTTCGGCAGGCATGACTCGCACAAAAAGTAGAAACGAACACTATCCTCCGTCTTGTCAACCAGCCGCCCCAACTTCTTCAGCAGCCGATCCAGATCCTTCGCCTTCAGATCGCACTCGAACACACTATACTGCACCCGCCGCCCAAAATCCAACAGCGTCTGCATCACCTTCGTCCGCCGCCGATCATCCGGAATGTCATAACACACCAACACAAACTGCGTCGTCTTCGCCATGATAAACCCCCGGACAGAAGTGCAAAATACAAAATACAAAGTACAAAGCGCTCTACCCTCTACATTCTGCCCTCTGCCCTCTGCCCTCTGCATTTTGCACTTTGCACTTTGCACTCTGCGCTCTGCACTCTGCGCTCTGCGCTCTGCACTCTGCGCTCTGCGCTCTGCACTCTGCGCTCTGCACTTTGCACTTTGCACTCTGCGCTCTGCACTTTGCACTCTGCGCTCTGCACTTTGCACTCTGCGCTCTGCACTTTGCACTTTGCACTTACGCTTCGTACCCCTGATAACTCCCCGCCTCCCCCAGCACCACATTCGCCAGGTGGCGCGCCTGCTCCTCGATGACGCGGCGCAGCGCGGTGGTCTCCTTCTTGCGTGGATAGGGAACCGGCGTCGCCATCTGCTTCTCGTGCGCCTCGATCAAACGCCGGCGGCCGTCCTCCACCAGGTACACCCCTGGCTTCGCGCCCGGCTCGCGGCGAAAATCCTGCGCCGTGAACTGATTCCGCAGGAACAGCGGCGCCACAATCGCATCCACCACCACCGGCCGGAACTCCTCCATCAGATCGAGCGCCAGCGACGGGCGGTTATAATCAATCGTATGGAAAAAGCCCAGGTACGGATCGAACCCCACCAGGTTGACCATGCCCAGCACCGCGCTCTGCAGCAGCGCATAGCCGAAGCTCAGCGCCGCGTTCACCGCATCGGGCGGCGGCCGGTACTGCCGGCCGTTGAACCCCCAGCCCGGCGGCAACAGATCCTTCAAACCGCCAAAGTAAGCCGCCGCGCCGCTCCCCTCATAACCGCGCAGACTGTCCAGGTCACGCGCCGCGCTCACCTGCCCCTCGATCCCCTGCATCGTCTGCGTGGCCCTGATCACCGTCGCCTGCACCTGGCTACCGGCCGTCGCGGCCAGGCGTCCCAGCGTCCGCCGCTGATTCGCCAGCTTGGCCTGAATCGCCTGCTTCGCAATCGGCAGCGCGGTCTGCGGATTCCCCAGCACCTGATACTGCCGATGGCGCAACTGCGCAAAACCGAGCGCCGGCGGCGTCAAGCGCCCGCGATACTTGCCATACGACGAGAAAAAGGCCACATCCACCTCCTGCAGCAGCAACTGCGTAATCAACGCGGCCGACAGTTGTACATTGCCCATCACCACCAACTGCTCCACATGGATCAGCGGCATGTCCAGAATCACATCCGACTTCTTCTCCACAATCAGGCGCTCGCCCTTCTTGTGCGCCATCGCGCCCTGATCGGTCAAATAGATAACCGGCATCGCTCCTCCTAAACTCAAAATCCCAGGTAATGATGCTTATTGCCGATGAAGAACACGCCCAAAAATTGGAACCCCTCGTCGAAGCTCACCAACCGCGTCTTCTTAGGATTCAACTCCAGGCGCAGCTCGCGCAGCCCATCTTCCACCTGCGCCAGCGCCGCCTCGGCATCCTGACGCCGCGGGCACAGCACCACCAGGTCATCGGCATAACGCACCAGGTTCAGCTTCGCCTGCGTCAGCTTCACATCCAGCGGGTGCAGATAGATATTCGCCAGCAGCGGCGAGATCGGCCCCCCCTGCGACGTGCCGGCCGTGGGACGCTGCCCCACCAGCGCGTTCATGATGCGCACCTGAATCCACCCCTCCAGCAGCCACAGCAGGCCGGGATCGTTCAACTCACTGCGCAAGCGCTGCTGCAGCAGGCCCGGGTCAATGTGCTCGAAGCACTTCTTGATATCCGCATCCACCACCCAGCGCAGCCCCTGATCGCGCAGCGTCAGAATACGCGCCGTGGCGTCTTGCACCCCGCGGCCGGGGCGAAAGCCAAAACTGCAATCGAGAAAGCGCTTCTCGAAGGTCGGTTCCAGGTACTCCACCAGCGCCCGCTGCGCCACACGGTCGCGAATCGTCCATTTCGCCAGCGGACGCTGCCCCTCCCCGCTGCGCTTCGGCACCCACACCGTCCGGATCGGCGTGGCGCGGTAGACGCCGCCGAGCACATCGCGGCGCAGCGCGGCCAGTTCCGCCTCGGCATGGGCCGTGAAATCATCCAGCGAAACCCCGTCCACGCCAGGGCCGCCGCCATTGGCCTTGATGTGCAGCCAGGCCCGACCCAGGCTCTCCGGCGTAAAGGCCGCCTCCAGCCCCGGCGTCTTGACCGCCGCGGGCGCAACCGCTCTTTCCCGGCCCGGCCTGCCAGCCCCCGTTGTGACCACGCCCGCCGGTTTTTGCGCCCGCGCCCCAGCCTGCCGCCCTTCCGCCTGCCGCCGTCGCGCGGTCACCAGGTCATCGAACACCGCGCCGGCGCTGCGCCCGCCCCGCCGCGGATGCGTAGGATGCGCCGCCGGCCTGGCCGCGCCCCCCAGCGGGCGTCGCGGCTGTGGTTGCGGCGGCCTGGCCGGCGGCGACGTTGGGCCGCCTGGTGGTCGTGAATCGGCCGGCGCCGCGCGCGCTGCAGCCGCCGGCTGGCGCCTGTCAGTGGCTCACTGGGCGCCGGCGCGGCCGGGTCAGCCTCCTCGCGCGCCTGCCGACGAGCATCGCGTGCGGCCAAGCGTCTGAAAACTCGTCTCATCCCGCGTGTCGCATCCATGGTTACAGATCCTCCCCGCAGTGCATGCAAAACCTGCGCCCGGTCGGCGTTTGCTGCTGACAGCGCGGGCAGGTCACCCGACCTTCAGCGCCGGCCGCATCATCCGCTGCGTCCTCATGATCAGCGCCATCCGCGGCTTCATCACCATTATCATCATCACCCGCCAGCGCCTCATCGTCAGCCTGCACGCGCGCGGCCGCCGGCCGACGGCGTCCGCGCCGCGCGGTCGCCGGCGGGATGGGCGCGGGCGGCAGAATCACCGGCGGCGCGGGCGGCTCCACGCGCCCGGCATTGGCCTGCGCCGTGCCCAGCGTCGTGTCCATGCCCTTGTCGTACATCCCCTGCATGCGCTCCGCGTAGCGTTCCTGCAGCGCGGCCTGCTCGGCGCCCATCGCCTTCATCTCGGTCAACAGGCGTTCGTACACCGGCTGCGCCTGGCCTGCCTGCGTGCTGACGGCCGCCTGCGCCTTGAACTTCTCAGCCAGCGCGCGCGCCAGGTCAGGCGAGAGCGCGGCCATCACCATTTCCAACTGCGCTGGCGACAGATCGCGCGCCTGCGCCAGCAAGGCCACATCCTTCAACAGCCGCGCCTGCTCCGGCGTCGTCGCCAGCGTCATCAGACCGGCCACCCCCTGCTCGGCCAGCGTGCGCGTGCGCGTCAGCTCGAACTCCTGGCGCTGGCGTTCCTGCTCCAGCTCATGCCGCTTGCGTTCCATTTCCAGGCGATGGCGCTCTGCTTCCTCACGCAGCCGCCGCTCCATCTCCGCCGCGGCGCGGCCCATCTCCTGTTGAATTTCGGCCGCCTTGCGCTCCAACTCCATGCGCATCCGCTCGGCATCCTCCTTGCGCCGCACCGCGTGCATGCGCTCCAGGCTCAGCGCGCCCAGTTCCATGTCCAGGCGGTCCTCCTCGCGTTCGATGCGATCAATCTCCGCCTGAGTCTTGGCCTTGGCCTTGGCCACCTCCAGTTCGTTCAAGGCATCCTGCAACGTGCGCTGGCGCTGCGCCATATCCGCCGCGGCCTGCTGTGCGCGCTGCGCCGCGGTCTCCTGCGTGCGGCGTTCCAGTTCAGCCTGCCAGCGCCGCGTCTCCAGCGCCATCATCCCTTCCAGGCGCCGGCTTTCGATCTCCTGATTGCGCGCCAGTTCCTCTTGCTCGACATCCTTACGCAGCGCCAATTCACCCAGGCGCACCTCGCGCTGGCGTTCCAGTTCCACCCGCGCCAGCAGATGCGCGCGCGTCGCCTGGCGGTCCGCACCCTGCTCGGCCAGCAACTGCTTCAGCGTGTCAACCTCGTGCTGGCGCAGCGCGTGCGTGCGATCCACCTCAGCCACCACCGCGGCCAGCGCCTCGGCGTTGTGAATCTCATCCATGCGGTCCGAAAGCAGCACCTCGCGCAACTGCGCCCACACCCGCACGCGCTCACGGTGCAGGGCCACCTTGCGCACCTCCTCGGCCACATCCTGCACCTCATGCGCCGAAAGCACATCGGCCAGGCGCTGGCGGCCGTGCAGCTTCGCCTCGGCCTCGCTGACCAGCAACCAGTATTCCCCCTGCAGTTGGCGCACCCCTTCCAACCGCTCACTGTGATAATCGGCCGTGCGCAGACTCACGAACGACAGTCCCCAGCGTGCCAGCGGCAGCGCCAACCGCGTGCCGATCTCACTCTCCAGGCGGTTGCGCGGATCATGCGCGCCGGTCAGATCGGCCGCGGCGCACGTCGCCAGCACCGCGCGGCCGGCCTCCGCCACCTCGCCCGTCAACAGATCACGCAGGCTGGCCGTCCCCATCTGCACCTGTCCCTTGAGAACATTGATCAGAAAAGCCTGGGCATCGGTCAACCGCAGCAGCACCGTCGCGGTCAACGCCACCGGGATTGGATCGCGAGTGTACAGACCGCTCAACTCGAAGGTCAGCGACACATCGCCGGCGTCCACCAAAATGGCCGTGAAACGGTTGGGCGCGCCCGGCCAATGCAGCGTGCCCAGGAACGTGTGCAGGGTATAGCGCCCGGCGCTCAGTTCCCCGCGCGCGGCCACGCCATCCTCCAGGATCAACGCACGCACCCCTGGCTCCACCACCAGCGACTTGCTGAAAAAGCCGGGCACGTCCTGCACATCCACCCGCGTCGCAAAATCATCCGCACCGCGTGCCCAGCGGTGTTCCTGGATCGGCGGTCGCCGGCCGGCCACCGGCGTACGGCAAAACGGGCAAAAATTCGCATCGGCCGGAATCGCCTTCTGGCACGACGCACACATCAACGACGCCGTCGCCAGGCTGGCGCGGCAATAGGGACAAAACTTCGCGTCGGCCGGAATGTTTCGCCGGCATGACGGACACACAATCGTAGTAGCCATAGTCAGATCCTTTCTTTCTCACATCAACAATTCGAGAGCGACCGAGGTCGCACCTCACGGGCGTTCCGCCGGGCGTCCACCTACGTGGACGCAATCCGGGTCGCGGCGCCGGTCGGCGATTGAAATCGCACCTCACGGGCGTTCCGCCGGGCGTCCACCTGCGTGGACGCAATCCAGGTCGGCGCAGGCCGACCTTGCGGCGGCACGCCCCTTCGCCCCGAATTCATTCGGCGGGCGGCCCCCCCGCGGCGGCACGCCCCTTCGCCCCGAATTCATTCGACCCCATTCATTCCCCCCACCCCGGGTCGGCGCCGGTCGGCGATTGAAATCGCACCTCACGGGCGGTCCGCCGGGCGTCCACCTGCGTGGACGCAATCCAGGTCGGCGCAGGCCGACCTTGCGGCGGCACGCCCCTTCGCCCCGAATTCATTCGGCGGGCGTCCCCCCGCGGCGGCACGCCCCTTCGCCCCGAATTCATTCGGCGGGCGTCCCCCCGCGGCGGCACGCCCCTTCGCCCCGAATTCATTCGGCGGGCGTCCCCCCGCGGCGGCACGCCCCTTCGCCCCGAATTCATTCGGCGGGCGGCCCGGCGGCACGCCCCTTCGCCCCGAATTCATTCGGCGGGCGTCCCCCCGCGGCGGCACGCCCCTTCGCCCCGAATTCATTCGGCGGGCGTCGAATTCATTCGGCCGGCGCCTCTGCGACGGCCCACTTCCCCTCGAGCACCTCCTCTCCCTGCATATGCTCTTCCTTCACCACGGCCGCCGGCCTCGGCCTCGGCTGCGACGCAACCGGCGCCTCCAACAGCCGACGACTACCCGCTCCGGGGTCTGGCCGCCCCTTGTCCAGCATTTCCACCAGGCGTTCCAGTTCATCCTGTTCGAGAATATCGCCCTTCTTCTTGAGATACTCCTGAATCAACTGCAGCCGCGCCTCGGCGTAGCGCAGTTCGATCTGCTTATCCTGATCCATCTGCTGCACCTGCACATCGGCCATGCGTCGAATCTTCTCCATCTCCTGGGTATGCACCATCTGCAAGTAGCTGCGGCGAAATTCCGCATCCTGCACCAGCAGCGAGGCCGGATTGTGGGGGTCCATGTGCTCCATCTGCATCGCCAGCAAGCGCAGCTCGTGCTCTTTGCGTCGCGTTTCTGCCTCCATGCGCCGGCTTTCGCGTGCCTTCTCCGCCTCAGCCTCCATCGCTTCACGCTCGATCTGGCTCTGCAGCTTCTTGCGGCCGGCATCCAGCGTGGCCTGCGCAATCTCGACGGCAATCTCCTCCTTGCGAATATCCTGACTCTTCTGCCGCTCCAGTTGCTCCAGATTATCCTGCAGGTCGCGCTGCTTTTGTCCCTCCAGATCGCGCTTGATCTGGATCGCCACAATCTCCTCCAACGATTTGCGCACGGTTTCCGGTAGCTCGAAATCAACGGACACCTTCTCCACCCCCAGCCCCAGGTGATGGCGGTCGCCCAGGGCTGTCGCCATCGCTTCGCCCTTGGCCAGGTTGGTATCAATGTCCTGGTAGCGCAGCAGCGTGCTGAAGAGCTTCTGCAGCTCGGCGCAAATCTCCTCACACAGACGCTTGAGCGGGTCCTGGTTGATGTTGCGCACGATCTTTTCAGGGTCCAGGATGTGAAAATAGAGCTTGATCGTCGCGTTCAACTCCGAAACGCGGTCGCCCAGGCGAAAATTGGCTTTGGCCTCGAACGGTCGCGCCTCCTCCAGGTTGACCAGGTAGCCGATGATGCGCTCGTCGTCGTTGCGCAGTTGCATCTGCAGCCGGCCACGGTCCACCAGTGTCAGCTTGTCGTTGGCGCGCAGGACCCGCTGCAGCACCGGCTGTTGGCCGATGCGCTTGCAGATAAACAGCATCATCCCGCTCAAATCCATCTGGCTGCGCACAAACTCGCGCAGTTCGCCCACCGCCAGCGCCTGCACGGCCTGGCTTTCCAACAGATAGTTTTCAGTTACCATCGTCATCTGCTCCTTTGCCTTCGTACAAATTCGTGCCATTCGTGGCGAAAGAATACTTGGTCTCTGTGCAAGAAATCGCCAGTCTTATTCGCGGACTTCGCGGACTTCGCGTCTTAGCGGTTCAGTCCTTGCTCACCTCACGCGCCAACAATGCAACCGCCAGCGCGGCCGCGCCAGGGTGACGGCGGCGATCGGCGCGCCAGCGCCTCAGGCCAGCCTCGAAAAAACGCGGCGCGTCGTGGATTGACCCCTGCGCCAGGCGTCGCCAGACCTGCGCGATCAACTGCTGGACGGCCGCACGCGCCGGTGTACTGCCGGCCGCATCCTCCGCCCACATCTGCAGGATGTCGAGCACCACGCGGTATTGCCGTTGATCCTGCTGCCAGATGTCGCACCAGCCCAAAAACGCCTGCGTCACGCTGTCCACCAACAGACTCGTTTCCTCGCCCGCCAGCGCCAGGCGCACCATCTCATGATACGGGCCGCCCGTGGCACGCTGGCGTTCGGCTTGCGCCAGGTCATTGTAAACGTCCATCACCTGCGCCCAGACCAGCGCCGCGGTCAGGCGCAGCGTGTGGCTGGGCAGTTGCGGCTCATGCATCCACGCGGTCAGTACACGCAACACCGGCCGCACATGCCCCTGCAGGCTGAGCACCACCAGCGTAAAGCTGAAGGCTGGCAGCACCTGGCCCACCGCCTGGCGGTCGTTGACCAGGTGAAAGGCCAGGCCCAGGCGCTTCATCTCCGCCAGCGCCAGGTCAATGCGCTGCTGGCCGATAATTTTGAGCGCAGCCGCCACAGTCCATTGCCGCTTCCAACGATCGCCGCCCGCGGGCCGCGTCTCCACCCAGGTGTGCAGCAATTGCAGCGCCTCAGCGCTCGCGCCCCCTTCCGCCAGCACGGCATCCAGGGTATAGCCCACCGTCGCGCGCACGAACGCGGCATCGCTGTCACGCCAGCGTTCGAGCAGCGGCTGCAGCAGGCGGCCAAAGTCCAGCGTGCCGATCGCACCAAGCGCACGCGCCGCCGCGATGCGCACCTCCAGATTGCCCTCCTTGACCAACGTCTCCAGCAGCGGCGCCAGGCCCAGCAGCAGGGCGTGATGGTTTTCCTGCAAAAAGCCCAGCATGGCGCTCTGCAGCTCGGCGTCCTCGAAACGCACGCGGCGCACCTGCGCCACGCCCGTTTCCAGGCGCTCCTCCACCGTCACCACCTCGCCATGCACGGCCAGCAGCAGGTCCGCGTCGTTGTCGGCAAACAGGCTGGGCAGAGGCGCCGGCGCGGCGCCGGCGGTTGCGGCCGGCTGTTCGGCCGCCGGCAGCGGTCGGCGGTTTTCCTGCAGCGCCCGGCCATGCGCGCTGAGCAGCTCGTACAGCCGCCAGAAATCGGTCAAGCGGGCGTCGTGAAACAGGCAGAGGGTGACGGCCAGCCAACGCAGGCGATCATCGGTCAGCCCTTTGAACAGGCTGCGCGCCTCAGCGCGCACATCGAGCGCGGTCGCGGCCAGGCGCTCGGCCAGGCGCCAGTTCGCCTCCACATCGTCCGGCCGGCACTGCTCGGCCAGGCTGCGCGCATAGAACTGGGCGAACTTGGCAATGCGCCGCGGCAGGCGCAAGCGCTGCGCCAGCCATTCCACCCGCTCCCGCAGGCCCGCGGTCAACTGCTGCCAGGTCTCATCGCCGGCCGCCCAGGTGACATGGCGCTCCAGCACCTGGCCCGGCGGCGGCATGCCGATTTCCACCAGGGCGCCGGCCTCCTGCAGCGCACGGCGCACACTCGCATTGGCGATCAGGGGCGAGGTCTGGCTGCACACCAGGATCAGCGTGCTTTTCACCTGGGTCAGCGTGGCGCGAATGCGCGTCACCGACGGCTGCTGGCGCTCCTCGCTCAGTTCACGCACCACCGCGTTGGCCGGCTCGCCCTGGTCATAAACCACCAGGATCGTATTGGCCGCCTGTTCGCCGTTCAACAGGCTGCGTGTGGAAACGACCAGGCGTTGGGGCAGCGCGTAGATGCGCGGCGCGGGGCCATGCCGGGCCTGTTGATCGCGCAACTGCAGGGCCAGCGCCAGCGCGGCGGTGTAACAGCCGCTGCCCGGCGCGGCTGTCAGCACCAGCAGGCGCCGGCTCAGCGCCGCGCGGGCTGCGTCCAGGCCGGGCGGCGCCGCGAACACCCGCAGCACCATCTCCTGCTCATCCGCGCCCACCTCGAACTCGCTCAGAGCAAGCCTGGTTTCGGCCGCCAGTGCGCCGCCGCTCAGCGCCAGGCGTTCAGTCTCATCGGCTGCGCCCGCCTCCTGCCCGCTGACGCGCATCAGATCGGCCAGCTTTTGCGGCGCAATGCTGATCGTGATGTTGTTCACGGTCTGCGATTCGTCATGCACGCGCACCACGCCCGCGTCGCCGCCCACGTGAACGCCGCCCCCTGACGGCGCGGGCGGCGACGCGTTCAGCGCGGTCTGGCATTTGGCGCAAAAGAGGGCATCATCCGGATTTTCATACTGACAGGCAGAGCAAGAGCGCATCAGGAACTCCTTTCAGAGACAAAGGATGAAAGAAAAAACCAGGTTCTTTGATCCCCTGGTTTCCCCCGTCTGACGATTTGGTTGTGCGTTGGCACGGGGGAATGATTAGCGCGGGGGTGTGGCTGCTCAGGCTGCCAGGGAGTCGGACAGGATTTACAGGATTGACAGGAGATTTGGCTCTCTGTGCCGATTATTATGCCCACCACAGGGCAAAAATCCTGTTCATCCTGTCAATCCTGTCCAAGCTGGCGCGCGCAGTGAGCAGGAATGCGGTGGTTACGATTCAGGCCAGCGGCGCCGCGCCTGACCCATGCCGATGGTGGTTTGCGTGCCCACGCCGCTGAAGAGGGCAAAATCGGCCAGCACATTGAGCGCCACCAGCCAGTAGCGATCCCTGCGCACGGCCGTGTACTGGGCCATGCCTTCCGCGCCGATGTAAAGACCGCTGTTCTTGGTCTGCACCGGCCGTGTGTGCAGATCGAAGCGGCTGAGCGCGACGTTTTCTTCCACGAACTGGCGCGTGTCGGACGCCAGCGGAACCGGGCTGAACGCGTTCCAACGGTCCGCCAGGCTGCCAAAGACCAGGTAGGGCAGCGGCGCCGGCATGGTCAGCCCCTTGGACGAAAAGGCCGTCGGGCTGCCGAACTCCAACTGCACCTGGGCCGACGCCTCGTCCGCCCTATGCACATAGGTGCTGAGCAGTTCCTGGTAAGTGGCTTGCCCGGTCCAGCTGTGCTGGCGTTCGTCGCACACCACCCCCGTCACCTGGAAGACCTCGCCGTCCAGTTCCCAGGTTGCGGGCGGCTGCTCCAGCAGACCGCGGGCCAGCGCCTGGCTGATACGCGCCTCCAGCCCGGTGATGCGCACCTGCACCTCTTCGCCGGCGCGGATCAGCGACTGTCCTCCGCGCGGCAGATGATTCAGCAGTGACGAACAGGTCAACGGCTTCGGCCCCTCGCCCGCGTGCGCCACATCACCCAGCCCCGGCTCCACCTGCTCCAGCCGGCGCAGCGTCGCCGCATAATTCGCCCGCCCCAAGTGCGGCGGCAGCGCCAGGTTGCGATCAGCGGTGAGTTTGAGTACAATGGCAATGAGCATGATTGACAATCCTTCTCGATAAGCCAAAAAGGGCCTTACGACTAGCTTTGCGGTTTTTCAGAGTCCAGGAGGTGCTGGCTGCAACGACGTTGGATTGGCGAAAACAGAAACCCATCACGCGCTTGGCGCCTTGCAAAGCGCCAGGCGTGTTGGCCTCAGTGCCATCTTACTAGATCAGGTAGGGCGTGATATCCACCAGGACAGGCTCCATTTTTCCCTTGTCGATCGGTTCACCCTTCCAGTCGCGGTCACTGGCCATGTATTGCATCGTACGACCAGGAACGAGACAAGCCAAAGCTGCGCCGACGCTCATCAACTTAAGCCCGCCAGTGATGTCGCATATGATGTTTTCTGGCCGATAGGGGCTACGGGTGAAAATCTCATCCACTTTCTGCCAAAGCTGAAAATAGGACCGCGACGGTACCGGCGCCACCAGGTTGAAGTTTACTTTCAGTCCCGGGTGCAGCAGTTCAAACCAGCGTTGCAAAACAGGGGCCAGCCAGGCTGAGCCATGCTGCAATGTGCCATTCGCACGGCTCTCATCCGGAGTGCCCAACAGCCAGCACTCGCGCAGAGCGCCGACCTGGGCATGCCATTCCAGGGCGCGCAGGGCGGGTGTCAGATTCGTGTTGTTCAGCAGTGCGAAGTCCGCAGACGTCAGATTCTCTGACGCGCTTTCGCGGATATGTGTGATCGTAGTTTCCACCTCAGCTCGGCGTTGCTGATTCTCTGCGGCTGTTCCTCCTGTCGGCGGATTCAGTGTGCTCAACAATAAAATCACCCCTGCTTTGCCCGTGGGTTGGTTGTCTTGCATCTCGATAACCACAGTCCGCTTACGTCGAACATACTGGAAGTACAGGCCCACAACAGCCAAAGCCAGTCCGATTATAATGATCCAGTGCCCTGGGATCAACCACAGATACCAGTCTCCCAACGCGCTAGCCAGCACGTTACCGAGCAGGCCGATCAGGAAGGCGCCGAGCGCCAGTGATAGATTGGGTTGAGCGATCAGTTCTGCGACAAAGTCAGTAAAAGAATCTTGACGAGTTAATTTCTGAATCATGCTTTCACCACCTGTTGGTATCGCCGTGTCCTCTCTCGCACCGCCTGCGATTGATGATCTCCGCCGCCTCGAAGCGTTGTGGCAGGCCGCCGGCGCACGATGACAGTGCGGGTTGCCAACTTTTCCGAAAATTGGCAACTCTCATGAACGGCGCTCCTCAAGCCCATCGCCGCGTGCGCGCCTCCTCACGCACCTCCTGCAAATTGATGATCTCCGCCACCTCGAAGCACATGTCAGGCTGCCCGCCGCCGATCGCAGCCGCACGATGGCGGGGAAATCGTGGCCGTGAGAGTTGCCAACTTTCGGAAAAGGGTAACTCTCACAGGCTCAGTGCCAGCCGCCGACAGTTGTTTTTCGACGACCCAATGGCGCCGCGACCTGGCCTAGTTGGGGCAACGGGATGAGAGAAATCAATGAATCAATCAACAGCAACGTCTCTTACTTCCGAAAGCGGGCCAGGAACTGATAGGGCGTCAACAGGCGCGCTCCGCCCACCTCGGCGAGAATCAGCAGATCCTCATCCACCGTAATCACATCGGGGACCCCCGCCGCCAATGCACAGGCGATGAACTTATCATCTTTCGGATCCCGGCTGTAAACAGGGACTTCTCCCAGCGCCGGCAGCAGTTCCACTTTGCGATAGATGATTTCCAGAAGCGCTTCGGTATTCTCTGGCTGAATGAGCTTGCGGATATAGTCCCGTTTCAGCACACCGGTTAGCTCGGCCATCAACTCCGGCGCAGAGACCAACGCGATCTCGTCGTTCAGCCAGCGGACTTCGATCAATTCCTTGATCGCCGCGCTCGGCTTGATAAGATAGCGGATGAAGACACCGGTATCAATGACGACGCGGATCATGTAGCCCCGCCCTCGTCAGCGGCGACTTCCGTGCGGGCGCGTTCGATCAAGGCGGAGATCTCCGCCTCGCTTAAGCTGGCGGCGCGTGCCGCGGCCGCGGCCGACGCCAGCTGCAAGCGCGTGCGCAGGAGTTCTCGTTCCGCCCCCACCAAGCGCTGATAGCGCCCATACTCGATGATCGCCACACGCGGCGTACCGTAGCGTTCCACCACGACATCGGCATCGTGCAACGCCCGCTCCACCGCCGCACCGAAATTTTGTTGCACCTGGCTGGACTGCAATTGGATCACCACAAGCCCCATCTCCTTTTTGGATGTTTTATCTATGTTGCATGACATAGATAAGTATAAAACAAGGTGGGAAGTGCGTCAAGTCACCGTAAGTTGGCAACTCCATAAACGACGCTCCTCATGAGGGTTGCCAACTTTTCCGTAAGTTGGCAACTCTCATGAACGACGCTCCTCAAGCTCAGCGCCGCGTGCGCGCCTCTTCACGCACCGCCTGCAAATTGATGATCTCCGCCACCTCGAAGCGGGGCGGTGTGCTGCCGGCTACCGGCCGCAGGCGCACAATGGGCGGGAAATAACCCATGCGGCCGTGCAGCTCGGCCAGCAGCACCGCGGCGCTGAAGTTCAGCGCGGGCGGCACGATCAGCAGCCGCGTCGTTTGCCAGGCCTCGGATGAGAGCCCGGCCGCGTCGGCCAGCGCCGTCGCCTGCGGCGCCAGCGGCTGCTGCACATCCACCTGGCTGTTGAGCGCGATCACCTGCACGGCCTCCGCGCCGATCAGGCTGCGAATGGCCGCCAGGTGAGCCTCGGTCAGGGGGTGGGAGAAGTTGAGTAATAGTGTCATGGTCGGTGCGTCCTCGTCCAGGCGCCGAAGCTGGGCCTTGAGGCATGCCCAGGATGGCGTAGGCACGTGATTGTCGTCATTTTTCGTAACTGCTCAGCCAGGCAGTGAGAATGATCTCGATAGCGCCCGGAGTGCCCCCCTGCCCCCAATCCTGGGGGAGCCGAATGCTTTTCCCCCCAGGATTGGGGGGGCAGGGGGGCCGCCTGAGCAGTTACCCCGGTAGCCAGTAAACCTGGTTGCGCATTTCGTCCGCCGTCACGCGGTTCAGCAGGTGTAGCAGGCGGCGGATCGTCTCGCCCGGCAGTAACTGCTCGCAAACGATGATCCCCCAGTGGATGCGGCCGGTCGCCAGCCAGGCCCGGTGCAGCAGGAGAAAATCAACCGTGTTGAAGGTGAAAAGGGCGCGCTGTTGATCGGCCGCCAACGCCAGTTGTTCAGCATCGGTCAGACCCCACGCCCCGGTTTCATGCACGCTCACCGCATCGAAATACCGCAGCCGCAAAGCCGCAGCCACACCCTTGTGTACATCTTCATCAAGGTACAGGCGTGCAAACAGCGTTGGCTCCTCAGGCATCCTGCGCCTGCCCAACGCTCAGAACGCGACCGTCCGCCGCGACCTGCAGGCCATACTGCTGACTGAGAGGGACCAGTTGATCCTCTGCGATCTCCTGTTCGATCTCCGCCTGGTGGTCATGGTAATAGCTGAGCGCTTCGTACACCTGGGCCGGCGTCAGGTGCGGTAAGCCGGCCAGAATGTCATCCGCGCTGAGTCCCAGCTTGTGATAGCCAACGATCGCCTTGACCGGTGTGCGGGTACCTTGAATGATCGGCCGACCGCCGCAGACTCCCGGCACACGGGTGATATGCCGGTATTCAGCCAGGTCGGATGAATCTGCGGCTGCTTCCATCGCCGGGGTGGCCGGGGCGACCGGGGTGGCCGGGGTGGCCTGGTTGCGTGCGCGTTGGCGTTCAGCCTCGATCAACTTCTGATAGCGTGTGTACTCGACAATCGCCACGCGCGGAATGCCATAGCGTTCCACGATCACATCATCGGCCATCATGGCCCGATCCACGGCCTGACCGAAGTTCTGCTGCACCTGGCTGGAATTGAGGATGATGGTCATACGACTTCTCCTGAGGCGTATCTTATCTAAGTTATCTAACTTAGATAAGTATAGTCTCCGCGGACTGGGTTGTCAAGACGTATCTGCAAGGGGCGCATCTCAGAATGGGGGGACCGGGCGATTGCAGGTCGCCCGATTTTATATTAGCTCGTCGTCGTCTGGCGGCAGGTAGCTCAGGTAGATATTGATCAGCTCATCGTGCAGACCCCAACCGAGATCCGCCGCATCGCGAACAAGCTGCGCAAAGCGTGGGCGCAAACCTTCCGTCGTCGCCGGGTCACCGAGATTGGCAGTCCGCTCTGCTGCTCCCAGATAGACCGACGCCAGGCTCTGGTAGACCGCTGGATCGAGATTGCCGTAGGTTCGGGCGCAGGTCACACCTTCCTCGACATAGAAGAGCATCAGATCAATGACTGGCAGTGGGTCATGGCAGAGCTTCTTGAAATCGTTCACCGCCTTGCGCGCCACGCGCAGTTGCAGGCTGGGCAGGCCCCGGTCAGGATTGAACACCTGGGAAATGGCTTTGCGATACGGCGCCACCATCTCCGCCGGCGTCCCGGGCAGCAGGCGCGTGGTCAGAAAGAGCCGGTTATCCGCGTTCAACGCATACAGGTCATGCAGGAGAAGCAGGAAGTCACCCTTCTCCAAGTTCCTAAGCCGTGCGTTCACGTGCGTCCAGGTGTAGGTGGGTTGCTTGGGCATCGAATTCCCCGCTGTGGTTTACGGCTTCCTGATTTTTGTCAGCAATGGCAGGCCTCTCGACTCCTCACCTGGACGGTCCAACGTCAGGTTCGGCAGGCCGGTCAGGATGTCATCCGCGCTGAGTCCCAGCTTGTGATAGCCAATGATCGCCTTGACCGGTGTGCGAGTGCCTTGAATGATCGGTCGTCCGCCCCAAATCCCGGGCACGCAAGTAATGTACCGGTATGTCGCCCGATCGGCCTGGGCCGGAGTGGACTCTGCGACCGGGGCTGCTGGCTCAGGCCAGCGCCGGCGCTCCGCCTCCAGCAGGCGCTGGTAGCACTGGTAGGCGATTATCGCCACGCGCGGCATTCCGTAGCGTTCGATCACCACATCATCACCGAGGGTGGCGCGGCCCATCGTCGCGCCGAAATTCTGCTGCACGTGACTGGAATTGAGTACGATGGTCACAGAACCTCTCCCAGGGAGAATCTTATCTGTTAGATAACTTAGGTCAGTATAGTCACCGCGGACTGGGGTGTCAAGATGCAAGGGGCGGACCGGGCGCGTGGTCAGGAAGATCTGGTTGTCGAAATCGAACGCATGGAAATTGTCTACAATTTCCAAAACCTCATTTTGTTCCACATCTGGCCTGATGTTCGAAATGCAATCTTGGGCAGAGTGAAGAATAGCACACACCGCCAGAGCCAGATGGCAAATCACAAGAATTACGATAACTCGCAAAAGCGATCATCGCCCAGGCTCCACCCCGGTTTATCTTGCCATCTGCCGGGCATCATTACCCGAATGAACCGAATATTTGCGCCTGTCTGCTGTTCGATTTCACGGGCGTTCTGGCGAATGTCTTGATCGTAGTCCCCCTGTAGGTTACTGAATATGAAGCCTTCCACTTGAGCGTGATCTGAGTCAACTCTCTCGTTTGAGGCGCGACTATTTTCAACAGCCGCCTCAATTCTGCGCTTCAACTGAACGAGCGCCTTGCGCTGTGTCGCTGTGCTATCCGAGCCGGTATGGATCAACTTGCATTCACCAAGATAGACATGACTTAGCTTACCAGAGTTATATTTGAGACAAACTCCATCGACTTCATTTCCCCACATGTTATGACCGCTGGCGCCACCGACATCAAAGCGTCGAGTCAACCACAATGTACATTCCTTTTCAAAAAGTATATCGTGTTGCTTCCGATTGATTAGAGCATATGGATCTACATAGTGTTGATTGATGGGACTATTACTCTCTGCGCAATGTATTACAAGGCCACTTAGCGCCTGGCATAATTCATTACGAATTGACAACTGTTGTAAGCACTGTTCTGTAGATCTGGAATGAACAAGCTAGCAAAAGTACGATACTAGATCC
Source organism: Candidatus Amarolinea dominans (assembly GCA_016719785.1). NCBI lineage: Bacteria > Bacillati > Chloroflexota > Caldilineae > Caldilineales > Candidatus Amarolineaceae > Candidatus Amarolinea > Candidatus Amarolinea dominans. The sequence continues at coordinate 153,354 of JADJYJ010000011.1, read as the reverse complement.
AATATCGGAAGGGATTCTGTTATTACACTGTCTTAGGGCAACTTGTATTAGATGTCGGTCAATATCATCAAGTTTGCATTCGACAATCACTTCCTGAATATGTCGAGGTAACGAATCTTCGATGTCTGAGTCTATCGGCAATGCCTTAAACCTAGTACCACTAACAAGGTGGCGCGCCACTGCACGAGCGACTTGCTCACCATTACTTTTTAGCGATCCAGGGCTGCTGACGAACTCACCGTAAGCCTTTTTTAGTAGACGAGTCATAACAAAGCGATACCTGTCTTTGTTCTGATCGAGTCCCGCCAAAGTTCGAGTACAAGCCTCGTTTGTGCTGGCAACCTTAAAAGCCTCAGGATCAATAAGTAACTGCATGGCTTCCACCTATGGTAATGCACTCACCAAAGCAGCTAGCTCGATCAAGTCATCGGCAAAGAAGTCATCGAAAAGAGATGGTGCTTTGCTTGAATCAAGTTCTCCCTGTTCGTTGATGCCGATCTGAACGACCTTGCTGTCAATACTGTCCCGATAGATGAAATGAAAACATAGATCATCTGTGTTCAGTGGCCAGTCAAGCAACTCTTGTCCCGTCTGAGGATGCTCATTTGCCTTAATGCGTTTGAGCTCATAGGCGAAAGTCTCGGCGATTCGCCGGCGAAAGCGCAACAAGAGGTGTTCACTATGGGTTTCGATTAGCAGACGTGGCCCTGGTGGAGGCAGTTTATTGGTCGCTCTAGGAATTTCGGGAGGCTGGCGGTGCTCCCGCAACGCTTTCTCGACCTCCTGGCGCCACATAGGAAGTGCTTCGCCAAGAATCGAGTTGATAAACATATCTCCGAGTCTGGCTTGAGCAGATGGATGCAGATGCAACTCCGGTTGCTCAACAATCACTAGAGAACCGGGCTTCGCAGTCACACACTGCACAATCACAGGCAGCACCTGCGAAGTGCCGAACCCCATCGCGCTCAAGGGACGAGGCGGCGATTGATCATTCTCAATCACGCCGACCTCGAATTCCGCAACCAGCGCCCCGATTTCCGAGGCCAGATGCGAATCAGGGCGCTTTGCTAACTGCAGTCGCTCGAGCCAAAAACCGATTTCGTCGATTTGCTCCTGCCGCAGCTTGCCGCCAATGAAGTCAAGAAACGCCGTCCAGTCGCGTGATCTCCACTCGAAGGCAGTCGCGCGGTCGAAAGAATAGCGGCGTTGCGGTTCAGGACGAATTGGCCCCAAATGAACGATCCCGTCCAGAAAACCAGCAATCTCGCCTTTGAGCATGCGGAACAGTTCGCTCAGGAAGTTATAGTTGCCTCGATCATCGGTTTGAGGCTGGATGAACTTCAGGTCGAGAAACCCCCAACCGAGTTCGCAGCCAAAACCCTTCCAAGCGCCAGGTTCCCCACGGTGGGCGAGAAGACCCTCGACGTACCAACGTTCGCCGTCGAAGAGAGCGGCATCTTCTGGCTCAAGCAAGCCTGCTTGAAAGAGCAACTGCTGTTCATCTTGATCAGCAACCGTCAAGCGGAGTTGCAGGTCAGCCAGCTCGATACGAGTGGGGTCAATCTTCTCGCGTGTTTCGCGATATGCTGCATACCCCAATGCAACCTCGATCGCTGCTGTTTGGTTTGCCCCCACGCCTGCGAATCCAGGTTTGGCAAGCATGTCCTGAATTTCGGAACTGGAGCAGCGGAAATGAAACCAGATATGCTTCTCGGTTTGCCCGTTGTGCACTGCTTCCTTGAACCCACCCAGATCGACGCCGTACAGGTCTTCGAACAGAAATGGCGTTCCCTTCTCGCCAGGGCCAAGGCTCTGCCTGAGCAGCAGTAAAGCGCGGATGAGCGCACTTTTGCCAGACGAATTGCGCCCAAACAGCAGCGTGATCGGCCGCAGGTCGATCCAACCGGTGTTCGCGAAGGCCATGAAATTTTGGAGACGGATTGCTTCGACGGTCATGTGATTCTCCTACAAGTCAGGGAAGCCAGCGCAGGACGTTGACCTCCCTGACTTGCCCTTTGCTATGGTATCGGACGGACTTTCTGCGCCTGCATGCCCTTAGGCCCTTGTACGATCTCGAAACTAACGCGCTGCCCGACCTGCAAGGCTCGATTTCCCTCCACAGCCGAGATGTGCATGAAGACATCCCGCTCCTGGCTGCCATCAGGCTTGATGAAGCCGTAGGCCCGGTCATCCAGCCAACGCGTGACTGCACCAGTTCGGCGAGCATCGCCCTGCTGCGCAGGTAGGCTGCGGGTGACTTGGGCCGGCTTCGGGCGAGGCGCGGGCTCGTTCCTGACCGGGCGTTCCTCGCTCCGTAACGGGGCGTCGTTGCCCGCGACCACCGCCAATGGATCGGCCAGGACCGGACGTTCTTTGTACTCGTTCAGCTTGTCATTTTCAGTCTCGACCTCCATATAGCTGGTGGTCTTCAGCCATTGCTCTGTGCCCTCGCGCCACTCCAGCATGGTTAGCAACATGCGGATGCGTTCCACATCAGCCAGACGAGTCGCCCCGCGTAGCTCCACGGCGTCCAAAACATACCTCTCAAACAGCTTGGTGTATTGCGCAGCTTCGGCTGGTCGTTCGGCCAGATGCCAGCCGCTATCATCGAACAACCGGCCGTAACGATCAGCCTGGTTACAGCGATCGCTCAAGATGAGTCGAGGTGTGATCTTGACTGCTCCCATTCCCAGGGGTTTACCCATGCCCAATTTGTGACGGTAATCCTTACCCGACTCACCTGGCAAGGCCAATGCCCACCATAGCGCGCCTAATTCCTCTAGCCGCAGGTTCTCGAAACACACGCTGAACTTGAACCGCACACCAGCTTTCACTGGAATGATCCGCGTAAGCTGCTTCTCATGCTCACGTTCCTTGGCGCTGGCTTCAATGTCTGGGGATGCGCCGCGATGCCAGTACTGTTTGTGCCCACGTACCTGGGTGCTGTTGGGCGGAGAGCCATAATGGGCGAGCGTTTCCTTTTTGTCGGGATGGTGCCCTGTACGATGATCCTGCACCAGGTAGTGTTGGAAGGTGGTTACCTTTGGCCCGGAAAGGGTGTGCGGGATGATCGGCTCTGGATGCAGCCAGACGCCATCCTTCGCATCGACATAACGCGCATCCTCAAAGAAGACCCGACCCGCGCGTTGGCCCGCAGGAGAATCATTACTTTCCACCCAGCCAAAGATAGCATCAGCCAGATCTGGCCGTGGATCATTGCGCAAAGCATCGGGCACGAAATCTGTCGGCGTCGCTGCGCGGTTCGAACCAAATAGCCGCGCAGGGATGCGGAAGTTGGGTGAATGACCAAAGTAGGCTACTTCGTTGTCTTCGGTCACATAAAAGACCGGCTTACCGTGATAGAGACATCCGTGAGGGCTGTCTTTGCCTTCGCTCCAGGCAGTTAATTCTTCTTGCTGGTACGGAGTAAGCCCTGCAAGATAGTCCTTCACCGCCTGAGGCTTTACGCGAATCGCTTTTGCCCTTGTATTCTCTGATAGAACCAGCGTCTGGCTCTTGCGCGGCGATCGCTGGTCAGGCCGATCTTGAGAAGCTTCTTTCATGTTGCCTGAACACACCAGCCATCCTGTGTAGCCTTGAGACGCCGCCAGCCGAGTGACAGCCAGATAACTTCCACGTGGGCCGCGCCGAACCTCGACATCGAATTTGACTGCATGAATCTGTGGCCGGTACTTGGGATCATCGAGACGAACATATTTAGGCAAGTCGCTGCTGCTGATGTTGAGATCCTTGACTTTCAGGAACGCATCTTCGCTTGACCATCCCATGTCTCGGGGGGTGAGGGCAGGTTGCACGAACCACTCCTCGCCGCGCTTTACCAGGTATCCAGCGCGCACATTGCGACTTAAGGATCCAATCACCTGGCGATATGGTTCGCGCAAGGGATCGGTATTAGAGCGCCACGGCGCGGAAGGTGAAAGTCGGCTCCTTGCCTACCCAGCGCATGCGCCCGAAGCCAATGATCTCCACCAGGCTTCGCGTCATCCCGCGCAGGCTGCTGCCGGGGATGGCGGGACGACGATGGCCCTCCACAAGGGCTTCTTCGGTCGCAAAGAAGGGGGCGCGTCGTTTTTTCTCGGTTGGTGTGAGTTGATCCGGCCCCTTCTCACCAAACTCTCGATAATCAGAGGGTGTCAACATGCCGCGCACGTAGAGTGGTGAGCAGGTTTCCATCTCGCATTCGATACGCCCGGTCAGCAATTCCTGGTCGTAGCTGTCATGGTTGGGCAGGCTGGCTGCTGGCGCCATGTGTTCCGGCAACGGTATGAAGTTATACGGCGCGTGAGCCGAGAAGGTGTGTCCTGCGCGATCGCGGCGCGGTTGACTGGGATCGGTGTGCTGTAGTGCCATGATCAGCCTCCTTTCTGGGATTTGAGAAGTCCAAGATCGAACAGACGGCTCAATACGATAGCAGCCCGGCCCTGTTCATCAGACACGATATAATGACGCACCGTCAGAGCGGCGCGGCGACGTGCTGGCACGTCGAGTGGGACAGCATGCAGCAGCCCCTGTTGGCCCTCCTGAAGCAAAGTAAAGCCCTGCTCTTGTCTGCTCGTCGTCCCCCACAGAATCTGCTGCTCGTGCCATGCGGAATCGGGTACTGCCTCGCCGTCCATGATGCTACGACCTCGAAACGTCATCCCTTCCCGCCACAACAGTAGTTCGCCCTCCGGCCCAAAGATGCGAGCCTGCTGCACTGTTTGGGCACGTAATTCGACTGCAATAACAGGATATTGGCTTTTCATGTCGTCAAGATCACTGGATAGTACAATCGTCTGATTCTGCTCTCGTCGGCCCCAAATCACGCCATCATCGGCGTGGACGAGCAACCAGGGCATCTTTTCTGTCATCTTCTCGGTCAGCCAATCCCGTGGCGCACCCTGGAAGTCCGCCAGTTTTTCTTGTGCGATCGGCTGCCAGTATTGCTTGTTCATGCTTCCCTCCTGAGTTGCCACAATGCGGCCACGAAATCTTCGAGCGTCGAGCGAAGGCCGTTCCCGCCAAAGGTCAGACCGCCATCTTTGTCGACGCCCAATTCCCATGTGGTCTCCTGATCTGCTGTGCGGTTGACTACTCTGGCGTTTCGACCCGCCAGCCGGCCCCGAACCAACGCTGCTTTCTCCGCCCAGCGGCAAATCGCCGGTCCAGAGGTCCTTCAATACCAGCAACAGCAAGCCCATCTCGGTCTCCTTTGGGTTGCGCAGCGTTAGGGTCAACTTCACTTCGGCCTCCGCTCCGCCGAAGACAGGTTGTTCACTGAACAACGCCGTCGGGAACGCACCGCCGGTGAAGCGATCGATCTTGACCCGGCTTTCCACCATGTCACGACTGCCACTCACAAGGCTCTCCTCGGTGACGACGCGACTGCCGACTGGTTTAGGGCGATCTGCAGCGCTGAGCTTGGTGTGCGGCGAGGCGCCTTCTTCGTCCATGTGGCCAAACATGCTGTCGATCAGCTTTTGCGCCTCGTCCTGCCCCAGCACCGTCTTGGCGATGCGAAATGCCCGGCTACGTACAGCGCCTGCCAGGCTGGTGCCCGGAACAATGGGATGCAGCTCACCCCGACGCCGCGATTTCAGATGCAGCATATCGGGGCTGCCCGGCTCCCCGCTGCTGGAGCGGATGAGCAGTGAGTTTGGTAGACCGAATGTGGCTTCGATCCGAAACCAGTTGCGTTTGTCGGACGGGCCTTGGCTGACATCTAACAAAGCGAAGATGTCATCACCTCGCTTCTCGGCTTTTCCATCATCATCCAACCAGGTCAGCAAGCCTTCCGGTTTGGTCAAGTTATAACGACGAACCCGCCATTCTGTTATCCGGCAGCGCCCGTAGCCGCGACGTTTGCGCTGCCCTAGCCCAATCTGGCCGCGTGTAAGTCCATCCAGTGTGGTTGCCAGGCCGGGCAGCAAGTCTCGGTTGTCTTTCGTTTCCAGGAATTCGAGGCGGATATCGAAAGCCGTGCCGGCCGCCAGCAGCTCGATGTCGAACTTCTTCTTGTCCTCGGCCGTCCTGGTGGCTGTGTCAATGGCTACACCATCACGCAACTCGAAACCGGTCGAGACGCCCAGCGCGTCATCTACCAACAGCCAACTTTGCAGCGTGGATTTCTTGTCGAGCCGGCCAAAGAGTTGTTCAGCCAAGTCTTTTTCTTGCGCCTCTTCGCCATAGCCGCGTTCGATCTCGCGCAAGTGGCTGCGCAGCGCGCCGGCGATGGAAGCGCCGGTCAGCAACGGCGTCACCCCGTCGCGCGGGTCGCGCAACAGCGGCATATCGGTGACGCCCACCACGTCGCCGTTGCCGAAGTGCGCTGGGGTTTCCAGCACCAGCCGGCCGACAATGACGATTCGTCCGGTAATATTGCGTGCAGTGCGTCCGCTCATCGTTTGGCCTCCGTTTTCATTCTTGCCGCTGCCTGCATGACGCCGTCGATCAGCCGCGCGGTATACTCGACGCGCAGGTTTTGATCCAGGGCTGCTGTTTGCCCGGCCACAGTGGGGAGCGCCGTTGCCCCCAACAACTGCTCCTTGACGTCAAGCGTCTGCGCGCGATCGTGAAGCCACTTGAACAGCGTCACGTCGCCCATTCGGGCGTTCTCAAGTTGTGAGCGCCCTGCGCTCTTCAAGTTGTCGAGATGATTCAAGAGAGGGGTCATATCTGTTCTCTGCGCCATCCCTGCCAGGGCGGCTTGCCGGATAGCTGAGATCTGCGCCTTCTCCGGTGCCTTCCGCAACCTTTGCACATCATCGTTGACTTTCCGTGCAAGCTCCCGATCGAGCACCAGGCGTAAACGGCGCTGCGCCATCGCCTGTGCTTGTCGTTTACTCTCTGTTGAAAGCGTCGGCGCACTTGCTTCGGGACTCTGCGCCTTATCCTGATGAACAAGAGGTGCGACCTGCCAATTGACGGCGATACGACCAAAGCCTTCGGTCCGCCGCTCCCCTACGCCGCTCTCCATCGCTTCCTTGAACGTGTCTCGATTGACACCCTCAGCGTCGAACACGAAGACGCTTCCCTCTGTGAGAGCCCAGGTCTGCGGTAACGGCAAGCTCCACTTGCGGTTGTATCCTCCCACCAGTTGTGTATGACCAAAGGCAGCTGTGGCCTTGGTTTCTGCTGGCAGACCGAGGCTTCGCGCCAACGCCTTGCCATCATCCCACCCCACCTGACCATCGTCGCCGCGCACGATCGCAGGGCTGAGCAGCGTGACAATCAGGCGACTGTCTGACGCCGGGTCGCCGACTTGTTCATATTCAAGCCAGCCCGCTTTGTCTTCGATTACTTCGACTGCCACCCGTCCATACCCGGCAAGATGGGCGTTGCCCAAAGACAGATCGCCTGCTATGAGCAGGTCTTTGATCTCGGTCAAATCGTGGTCTTCGGACGCAACGATGACGCCGATGAAGCTCTGCCCAGGCGCTAGGGCATCATATCGAAACACCAAATTATCATCGCCGCGACGGTTCACGTTCATCAACGCGATATGAACCTGATCGTAACGCGCTGGCTTGACCAGAGTGGCGTGGTACTCTATCTCATCCCAAGGATTCTCAGGTTCGGAGTGCGACAGCTTGCAAAACGGGCCGCCTTTGGGCGGCTTCGGTTCTTTGAGGTCGGGAGATGGGCTGACCGCCAAGTCATGGATCATCGCCGATGAATCGTTTGCCTGATCTTTTTCGGTGAACCAGGAGGTAGGAGTCGGTAAGGTTCGCTTGCCGTCATACTCAGGGTAGGCATTCAAATAGCACACCGTGCCATCCAGAAACCCTGCACGACCAGCGGGATTAATCGCCAGGTCGAGGCCCTTGTGGACCGCCACCCAGCGCGCCGCCACTGCGCCGCGCAGGGTGCTGCCAGGGATGTAGTCAAAACCCACGGCGCTGTTTTCTTCACCGGCGCCGGCTTGAGCCACCAACATTGGCTCAAGAAGACGTAATCGGTAAACGATGGCTTTCATGGCATCACCGCCTTGCGGAATTCACGGAAAAGAAGATCGGTTACAGGTTGACCCTCAGCATCCAGCAGCTCGGCGCGCAGGCGTCCTCGCCCCCGGTTGCGACCCGTGCCTGCCCGCCGGAGGGCTTTGACACAGGCTGCCAGCAGCGCCAAATCCTCTGGCTTCGGTTCATCCAGAAAATCCAGCGCCGCCCAAAAAGCGGTATTGCGCAGCACCACCCGCATAGTGCGCAACGTGTTTTCTTGCGGCACACCCCATTCATCCATCGCAGTCTGGCGTCGTAGTGCAGTGGCCATTTCCAGCACATCGTTGGGGGTGAGGCGTCCTTTTTGCACATCTTCCATCAGCGCCAAACGGAGATCGTCAGGCAGACGAGCAGGTCCCACCCGCAGGATGGCTTCGCCCTTCAAATTGGCGCCGCTGCGACCAAACAACCTATCCCCTACTGTACGCCAGCGATCCTTCTGATCAGGCCGGGCCTTTTCCAGTGCAAACACGAGGTCGGCGCATTCGGCGCCCAGTAAACCCTTGAGGGTGCGTCCGCCAAGATACGGCAGTCCAACCTCGTCATGCTGCACCTCAGCATCCACCAGCCCAGCGACGCCGTCACCCCGACCGAAGGTGGCGTCACTCAGCAACGTCAAACGCAGTTGGTAGCTTTTCACAGGATTACACCTCCTCCAACGGTACATAGAAATCGAGCGCCTCGATAGCATCGAAATAAAGACACGTATTGCCCTGCCACCCTGTCTGAGCTGCGTCGCCGGCGCTGGCCAGAGCCAGTGGCTGTGGCAATGTTGGGCTGTCAGGCAGGTTACGCAGGAAAAGCCGCACCGCATTTGGCCCGGCACGCAGCGCCTCGCGCAACCCCTTGACCTTGTTGCGGCGGTTGAACCATTGACCATCCGGCGAAACAAATTCCTCCAAGATGTCACTGAATACATCCCAGGACCGCCACTCGTTTGCATCAACCGGCGCAAGACGGAGTGGGCGCAGGAGGAGCGACGGAGCATTCTCACCTTGACCAAGCATGTATTCTCTCTGCCGAAGTTGCTTGAGTGGCTGTACCAGTCCCGTCACTGCAAAGTGCCAGTCCATCGCTGCTATCCGGCGCTTGTCGGAATCTGCCTTCCGGATAAACTCCTTTGCTGAAGCACACAATTCCTCGGCCAGCCCGTATGCACGGGCGAAAGGATAGTGGTTCTTGACGATGGCGATGCCGGCGCGAGCATACAGCGGATCGCCGTCTGGCAATATCTCTCTAGCCAACCGTGATAGATAGTGCGCGGCCAACGGCAAGCCCAGTCGTCCATCGCAGACAAATGTGACGTCGTCGCCGCCAAAGACGATGGGTCGGAAGGGTAGGCGTTCTGTACCGTCATCGTCCCGCCGTATCGGTATCTTTCTGCCGATCTTATAAAGCCTCTCTTTCTTGTCCCACTCCCGGTTCGTCGGCGCCAGCAGCACGCCCACCGTTGAGACCAATGCAGTATGCGCGGCTTCCTGAACCTTGACCGAGAATGCGCGCTGGGCCCTGATATAGGCCTCGTCGCTGTCGCTATTTTGGTCGGCATACGCCTCGATGCGCTCGCCCATCCGATTGCCGTCGGTATGCACGACAGCCAGGTAGGAAGACTCGTCACGGTCTCCCAGCTTGTTGAAATCGTAGATGAATTCGTAATTGAGGCCGCGGATATCGCTAAGGTACTCCAGTAGACGTTCGTTTCCCAGCCCGTCGGGTCTTCCTGCTCCTTGTTTGGCTGCCACCTCGGCCGAAACGTAACGATTATCCGAGTCAATGCCTACTGCCGGCGCGCCCGTGAAGTTGCACGCTGCCGTCACACCTAATCCTAACAGAGGGGCTGAATGTTGCGGGGCGCGCTTTTTTACAGCGAGTTCATCACGAAGACCTTTAACCGTGGCCGCTAGCTGACCCACTGCGTAAGGCCGATGCGCCAAGATCAGGCGCAAGCCAGGCGCCTCCTGCAGAGCTTTCTTGGTCAACTTGAATGCTACGTCTTTCGCTTTAACATCCGAAGCGAATAGGATCAACGCGTTGCCGCCGCCCGCGTAGACCACCTCGGCGGCCAATCCGTCAGAAAGCCCCTTGTCGGTGAGCCGCCAGCGTGCAGACGCGCTACGTTCGGACCTCTCGGCGTTGTGGGGTCGCGGCAGCAAGCCGCTCTGTTCGGCAAAGAGCCAATCGGTGGTTGCCTGAGTCACCAACTCTGACGCCCCGATATTCTGCGTCAGTTCGTTGCTGCCAAAGACATAGTCCTGAATGCCGCTCGCGTCAATGAGCATAGCAGTGTGTTGAGTCATGAAACCTCCTGATTTGCTTCGCGGAACCACTTCAGCAAGTGGGAAGATAAGTCACGGATATGAGAGCGGCCAAACACCCTAATTTTGCCGGCCGCGTCCCATGTCTCTGATACTTCGAGTTCTAGTTCTTTCACTTTCTGGTCGTCACAAAAGGTGACTGCCGCAAATCGTGCTTCATCTCCGCCTAGTTGCCCGGCGCGAGTGACAGCCTCCAGCAGATGGTCTTTTGCCGGTTCTTTCTTCTCAGTCACGACACATGATATGGCGAACAACTGATACCCTATGATAGCCGCCACATCCAATTCGAAACCTGGCCGAGAGGGGGCCTTGATGACGATCCCTGCGGCAGAGTCGTCTGGCTGAGCTTGCCCAGCGACAGCGCGTACTGCATCAAACACATAGTTCTCCAGCCATTCGCCTACAAAGTACTTTCCGCACTGGTTCAAGCGATGAAAACCAATCGCTTGCGCCACACCGCTTTCGTTTGCGCTACCTCCACAAACGGCATCGAAGGCATCAACCGCCGGCCTCAATAGTGGAAACTCGCCCAGGTCAGGCAATTTGACACCATTCGCCCAACTCTCTAGCCACTTGCGCCACTGACCCATGCCGCCAAGCGCCAGATGCACCTCCGTGATCGCATGGTTGAGCAGTGAATTACCCCGTCGGTTCTCCAACCTCGAAATTTGGTAACCGTGCAAGTCAACAATGTCATCCAGCTTCAACCGGATCGAGCGCCCGACGGGAATCTGCTGCACTGTGCCGCCGCCCGGATCGATGACCATACTCAAGGTTCGTGCATCGAGATAGCTGAACATGCCTGCCGGAAACGACTGAGAGAGCGCCCGGTAACCATAGGCGGACATGGGCTTCGTGCCGCCCGTGAAGTTGAGGCCGACAGAAAGCCGCGGATAAGAACTTTCGAAAGGGTGGGCTACCTCACCCACCTTGCGAGCAATCGCCGGGCCATCTGCTTCCGAGACGCCGTACAACTGAATGGTCAGACCAGGCCGATCGCTCCTTAGCCGACGCGCCAATCGCTCTGCCACACGTGATGTCGCAACTGAGTGAAGCAAGATGATCGTGCCTTGCTCCCGCGCCAACAAGCGCGCTGCAATGTAATTGGGCAGTGGGTTGGCGCCGACGAGCAAGAAAAGGACGTCGGTTTGATATGGTCTAAAGTCGTTGTTCATTATTTTTTCTACCCTACTATTCGTATTCGATGCACTTAGTGTGACATCCCCCTCCTCCCCTCCATTCTACCACACAAATACTCTCACTGGTCTTCCAACTTTCTCTCATTTTCTTTCATCTTTTCCTCTGATGCCATCCCTGCCGGGGCGTGTTACGCTTTACGCGGAGGGGGGTGAATTTGTCGGTCCAGCCATGCGTCCGGGGACAAGTCCCAGGCTACCTGGCGCTCGGCCGGGAGGGTGGGCTTGGGGGTGGGGACCGCGGCTAATGTCGTGAAAAAACAAACAGCCGCCATCCCCGCGCTTGCGCGCGGCGATAACGGCTGTTGATGGACGAGCATCGGTTCGGAAGCAAGGCTCGATGCCATGATTGACCCCTGGCTGAGACAGAGGACCGGCAGACAAAGCCACATGGCGCTGTATGTCGGGTCCGGGTGGATGACGGAAACAGTGACCAGGTCGGTTGCGTGCAATTATTATAGCATGGTCGGGGATAAACTAAAAGCCGCCACTCAGAGGGTTGGGGACTTCAATGGCGGGCCGCTCTCCTCCTGTTGGAATTCGATGATGGCCACCCGCATGAAGTACATGGCGACCAGGCACAGGGCGCAGAGTGCGGAAAAGACAAACGCCGATGCGTTGGTCACCGGATGGCGGAAGTGGCTGGCGGTGTCGAACAGCAGACCGGCCGGATTGGCCAGCACATCCCAACTGTTCCAAGCTGCCGTCGTGACTGCGCTCAGCCGGCCAATGCCGCGGCGATGTCCGCGGCCCATGCACTGATCGCGGCCCAATCCCGGAAGTCGCCAACCGGCGCCTTGATGCCTTTGACGAGCAGTTTCTCGGCCAGGTTGAGTTTTTTCATGTCAATGGCGCCGTGGAAAAAGGCGACCGCGCGCGGCTTGATGCTGTCGGCCACAGGCTGCAACGCGTCTGGGAAGCGCCAACCCTTCATCAACACCAGTGGATCGCCCACGCCGGTCGGTCCACTGGAGAAAAGCCAAACCGGGAGCGCGGCCAACGCCAGCGCATGTGTCTCCAAAAATGTCGCCGCCTCCCGGCGCCACGCGCCGGCATAGACCGCGCTGCCCAGTACCACGGCGCTGTACGGCGCCAAATCACCGACCCGCGCCATGGGCGCCACGTCGGTCGAGAGGTCCGCGTCGCCTAACACTGCGCCGATCTTCTCGGCAATCCCCTGGGTTGCGCCATACTTGCTGGCGTACGCCACCAGAACTCTGTTCTTCATCAAACTCTCCCGAATTCCCCCGAATTCTCCCTTGTGTCTTTCGTTCAGCCGCAAACATGATGCGAGTCTCTCTACGCCACGAACAGGGCGCCGCTTGCGGGCCGAGATGACCAGGTGTTTTTGTCATCAAGAACAACCAGGCTCGTAACTCGTGACCTACGGGTTGAAATGATCGGGGTGCTCGGCGAGGAAGGCGCGCAGATGTTGCTCGGCGCGTAGGAGGGCACTAGAAATGGCGCGGTAGGTTGCATCATAGCTTGAGGCCACGTCGCTCAAACTTTCGTCCAACAGGCGACAGTGAACAAACGCATTGCGCTGCCACGCTGAGGTGATACAAGTCAGCGCCTCGATCAGCGCCTCATCGAACAGCAGCGAGGAGTGGTCATGACTGGCCGCGCGCAGCCGATCGCGCGCGCGAATTTCGTGCGACGTCTCATCATAACTTTCCTGCAACATGTCCAGGTCATATGACACCGCCGTATCCAGTGCCGCATGTTGCCGCATCACGTCAATCGTCAGGTGCTGCGTCACATTCGTCAGCCACGCCACAAAATTCACATCCCACGGATAGCGCGGCAGGATCAGGAGCAGCTTCAAGCACATGGTTTGGGTGATATCTTCGCTGTCCAAACGCGCCCGTTGTCGGCTCATACGGTAACGCGTCAGGTAGCGCAGGGTCAGCGTATGCACCTCTCGGCACAGGGCGTGCCAGGTCTCAGGGTTGTTGTCCACCAGCGCACATACCTGGTCATGGTGTGCTTCCACCATGTCGGCCATCACCGCAACGCTCACCATACAGATTGCGCATGGCCAACAACTGCAGCAATTCAGCGCCCTCGTCCACCGTCCAACAACGCCACGGGGTGCGTTGATCGGCACGGGCTTTCTCGACCAACTGAAAACAGTGTGCGTGCAGTTCACTGGCGGAAGGAATCGGTGTTGTCATGCGCAAGCCCTCCTGTTCGGGTCACGGGATCATAAGAGCATCAGTTCATTGATTGTGCGCGAAATTGGAATTGAGCAGGCTGACGACACACCATCATCCGAGAAATTATGGGCGTCCAGATAAGATGGGGTGAAGTTCTAACCTGTGGATGCTGTTATTATAGTCTATCCGGCGCAGATTAGGCAAATCTGGCAAATGGGTGAAACGTTGGTGCAGAGAGTCGGGGTAAAAGCTAGACATGTGGCCACGCTCCTTTATCACTCACATGAGTTATCACTCACATGAGTGAAGTAGACCAAAACCTGTCTGCCACTGTCAAGTCAGTTACCGAGAAAGCGATGAATCCTATCGCGAGTTCTGTGCGCTGGCCCAGGCGCGACCGGTGAGGGCCGACACCACCAGCGCAGCCCCGACCAGGGCGAGCTGCCCCGGCGCTTCGCCGATGACCAGGAAGACCCACAGCGCGGTGTATTGCAGGAAGATGGCGTTGGCGGCCGTGGTCAGCTTGGTGGCGGTGATGAACATGAGCTGCGTGCCGACGTAACTCAGCGCGCCCACCACTTGCCAGCGGGTGAAGTGGGTCACATGGACGTCGCGCCGACGCAGAGAAAGCCAGATCACGATGCCGGCCACGATGCTGCGCCCGCCCAGGATAGCCAGCGGCTCCCAAGTCAGCAGCTTGATGAGCAGGCCGCTGGTACTCCAAAGCGCCCGGAGTGCCCCCCGCCCCCCAATCCTGGGGGAGCCGAATGCTTTTCCCCCCAGGATTGGGGGGCAGGGGGGCCGCCTGAGCAGTTACGAATTCTCACACAGGGACGCCAAGCCACAAAGGAATATGCCAATGGCTTGGTGCAGGTGCGCTGCCGCCGCGCCTGATCGGGAAAAGGCGCGATTTCAATCGCTCGCCAGCGGCGGCGCTACGGGCTGGCGAACCCCGTCAGGTTCCATGCCGATGTCGTTGTGTCGGTCGTGCCATCACCGACCTCCGTGAAGCTGTCGCTGCCCTGCAGCCGGCCGTGCGGCGCAGAGGTCGGCCAGGGACGCGGAGCGGTATCGCGAATGTCTGTCACCAGCCAGGGGATGTGCGTCCAGGTCGTGAAGACCGAGCAGCGCTCCGGCGCCGGGATCAGCCCGCCCGCCTCGAACTGCCGCTGCATCGTCTCGCCGCTCAAATCCTCGGTGATGAACAAACCGCCAAGACCGGCGCTCAGAGCGCCGCCGCCCGTTTGCGTACAACTGGTCGTGTGTCCCGTCTGAAAATCGAGCGCGGTGAACGTGGTGAGCCAGGTGGCGTTGCCGGCGGTCGGTTGAAATTCCAGCCCCACCTGGTCGCCGGCCAGGATGCGTCGCGTCAGGGTGAATGTCGGCGTGGCGTCGCCCCGCAGCGTGTAGTCAACCTGCCCCTGTGCATTGACCGATTGGCCCACCATTTGCCAACTGCTGGTTCCGCGCCAGCCGGCGCAGGGTAGATCGCTGCTCACCACGCGCAAATCGCCGTTGGGCGCGATCCTGTCGGTGCGCCGCTGCCAGTTGCTGTTGCTGATGATCAAGAGCACGCGCTCCACGCGCTCCGCAGGGATGTCCTGGCAGAACAGGCTCCATTTGCGCTGCGACCAGTCCTCCGGCCCTTGCCAGCCCTGCCCATCGCGGTAGAGCAGCGCCTGCACGCGCATGTGAGGCATGTTGTTGAAGGTGTTGGCAAACGCCCACATGCGCACATCGTCAGCGATCGCAATCTCCTCATAAAAGATGCCAAGATCGGGCAGGGCGAGCGGATCGCCCGCGGGCTGGGCATTGAGATAGTGGACCCAGTAAGGGTCGTCGAGCAGCGCCACGCGTGCATCGGCCATGCGCCAGTCCACCAGCCAGCGTTTCTGGAAATTGTCCCACGCCTCGTAGCGGTTGTTGGGAGGCAGGTTCAGATTGAGCAGGGCAAATTCAGGCCAGCGCTGCTCCCACCCGCCTGTGATGCGATCGTTGATGACCTGGTACAGGTCGCCGTTGGCCGCGTTTTCGGTGGCAGCCAGGATCTGCGCGATCAGTTCAGGGTGATAGCTGCCGGTGTAATGGCTCAGGTAGAAGGGCCATAGATAGGCGCCGTACTCGCGGATGCCGGTGGTGTCATCCAGCCAAAGCAAGGCCGATTCCAGGTATGACTTGGCATACCGTTGTTCTGACTGCGCGTCGGGCTGACCGTCCATGGTCTCGAAATAGTCAATCGCCCAGTTGGCCGTTGATTCCATCCACCATGAATCGTAACAGCCGGCCGCCGGGTTGTAGGCGTACTGAAGCATGTGCATGAACTCGTGCGCGACGGTGTTGGTTTCGGACGAGCCTTGTTTGAGCACCTGCATGTAGGTGGGCGCCGCTTTGCAGCCCTTGCCAGGATAGGTGCTCACCATCGCCAGGGCGCTTTCGCGGCCGGGCAGGGGGTCGTAGACCATGTAGACATCCAAACGGTCATCGCTGGGGTTGCAGCCCAGGCCCGCGTCGCTCAACGGCACACGCAGCAGATCGGTCAGGATCGGGTAGATGCGCGTCTCCAGGTTGGTGCTGATCGCCAGGGCGCGCTGCCAAAAGCTGTTATCGTTGGGCGGAAACCACACCACGAAATGGTCGGTTTCCAGGGGAATGAGCAGGTTCTGCGCAACCTCGTTGCAGCGATCGCTGATATGATCGGCTGGTTGCGCGGTCGCCGTCGTTGCCGACGCGCCGTGGACGCGCTGGTCATACCAACTGCCGGCGTACACCGGTGGAATCAGGAAAGGGACCACGGTTTGGCGCGTTGCCGGCGTCAGAGTTTCGAAGCGCTGCGTCGCCTCGGCCACCGCGTTGGAGTCCAGCACGTCGCGGTCGTCCCCGCGCAGCCGCGGCGGCAGGCGCGCGTCGCCAAAGACAGCGAACACCTTGTAGATCAGGGCGGTTTCTGCGTTGATCTCCCCTCGCTCACGCGCCCGCTCGATCAGATCGGCGGTCGGCGGCAGGCGCTGGCGGCTGATCATCGGCAAGAACACGGTGGAGGGGCTGGAGACAGGCGCGCCAGGCCACGCGCTGGCGTCGCCGGTGTGCGCAGAGGCCGCTGCCGGCCAGAGCAGCAGCCCGAAGCCGATCGCCCACGCGACCCAGGCCAGGCGGAAACGAGGCGCAAAATGGGTGTGACTCATGTGAATTTGTCCTTCGATCTAAAACGTATGCGGCGTCAACGCTCTTTCGAGCTTTGCAGCCCTCGGAAGCCGCACGCCTTGAAGTATACGAAGGGGTCGTTTAGAGATCGTAAAATAGGTGCGTCGAAGCGCTCACGCCTCCTCCTGCCTGAACTCGATGATGCTGACGAGCATGAAGTACATGGCGGCCAGGCAGAGGGCGAAGAGGGCGGAGAAGACGAAGGCGGAAGCGTTGGCGACCGGATGGCGGAAATGGCCGGCGATGTCGAGCAGCAGGCCGCTGGGGTTGGTGATCACATCCCAACTGTTCCAGCGCGGGAAGCGCCCCAGGTAGACGCCAAAGCCGGTCAGGCCGAGTACGGCGAAGGTGAAGAGCCAACTGACCCAGGCGCCGGCCGCGCGGCGCACCAGCGATTGCATCAGGTAGAGCGAGATCAGGCCCAGGAAGGCGCCGGTCCAGGCAAAGGTGATGAGCAGGATCAGGTCATACCAGAGCGGAATGTTGCCCTGCGGTCGCAGGTGCAGCATGTCGGTGAGGATGTAGGGCGCGTTGGGGAAGAAGAGCAGCCAGAAGATCAGGCAGGGTAAGACGAGCAGCCAACTGCGCCAGCGGCCGCGCGTGGCCAGGTTGTAGGCGATCAGCGCGCTGAGCATGGGCAGCCAGGCCAGGAACAGGTTCCAGACCAGGTGGAAATGAACGGTGCTGCGTGCGTAGACGGCGCGCACGCCTAACTGCAGCAGGCAGACGGCCGTGGCAAAAAGCAGCGATGCCGCCACCGCGACCTGACGCCGGGGATGGGTACGCAGACGTGTGATAAGAGCCATGAATGATATCCTTTCGAACTGGTAGACCGCGCAACCCTGAGGCTCACAACGAACGAGTAGCGCGGCCATTGGATTTCAGCCGATGACGCCGCCGCTCGTATTCAGGTTCCAATCACGGGGTAAGGGACCGAAGATGGGGATTTCAGACAGCCTCTCTGGGTTCACCAGACGCCCGGCAGCAGCCGGTAACGCACTTGGCCGGCATATTCCCGGTAGCCTGCCAGTTCAGCCTGCAGGGTGCGGTCTTCCAGCGCGGTGCGAACGACCAGGACAGCCATGACGAACAGGGTGGGGAGGAATGCCCAGGCTGAATCGAGGAAGAACGGGGTTGCCAGGTAGGCCACGAGCGCGCCGGCGTAACCGGGATGGCGCAGCCAGCGGTAGGGGCCGCTCGACACGACGTGGTGGCCGCGCTCGGTCTGGATGCGCACCGTGCCGGAGAAGAAGCGGTTTGCGATCAAGGCGTAGGAGCCTAAGGCATAGCCGGCCAGGATGAGGGCCAGCGCCAGGAGCTTCAGCGGGCCGCTGAACGCGGGCGACCAGCCCCAAAGCCGGTCCAGCCCGGCAACCAGCAGAACAAGCGCGCCGCCCAGTCCGAGCAGCGGCGCCAGGCGCTTGTCCCAGGGCTTGGTGTCTTCCTGCTGCATGAAACGGGCGCGCTCGGCGAGCAGATCGGGATGACGCCGCGCCGCCAGCGCCCGGCTGATGGCAAAACCCAGGATGCTGATGGCGGCATAGGCCCAGGCTTCCCACCAATCCCAGCGCCAGGAGACCAGCAAGGGCAGGAAGGGGATGACCACGATGAAGAAGAGCATTAGGACAATGACACGCGGGGTGAACGTTCGCTGTGGGCGGTTCATGGCCCTCTCCTACGCAGCCTGGGGATGATGAACGGCACCCGATCTCGATAGGCCAGGTACTCGTCGCCGAAGCGGGCGATCATCTCCTGCTCTTCTGCGCGCCTGATGTAGGTGAGAAGTGCTGCGGCGCCCAGGATGATCACCAGTGCGGCGCCCGGCGATCCGAGGATGACGCCGATGCCCAGGTAGGCCACGATTGTGCCCAGGGTCATGGGGTTGCGGCAGAAGGAATACGGCGGCCGGACGATCAGCTTTTGGGTCGCCATGACGGGAATGGGGGTGCCCCGTCCCAGGGTGAATTGCACGTAGATCGTCCAGACGGCAAGCGCCAAGCCGGCCAGGACCATCAGCCCGCCGAGGACGACGTTGGCCGGCGGGTAGATCAGCGCCGGCCAGCCCAGCGCGCGATCCAGCCAGCCGCCCAGGCGGTAGATGAGCAGGGGCAGAATGATGAGAAAGAACGGGGCTGCAGCCGCCAGCGCGGCCAGCCGCTGACCGGGGGTGTACTCATGTTTTGCTCGTTTCAAGATCCGGTCTCGCATAGATTGCCTCCATGCTCTCACTCCAAGCCAGGCGCGAGCCGATTGCAGACGCGCCTGGCGCACTCTAAGAAACCTGATTTCATGTTATCACAAAAACAGGCCTCACACAAGGCCGCGAAGATGCGAGGACGCGAGGATGCGAAAAAGGCGGTTGGCGTCACGAATTGCGGGCGCTGACCCAGGCGCGGCCGGTGAGGGCCAACACCACCAGCGCAGCCCCGGCCAGGGCGAGCTGCCCCGGCGCTTCGCCGATGACCAGGAAGACCCACAGCGGGTTGAGGACCGGCTCCAGGGTCAGGATCAGACTGGCCTCCAGCGCGCGCACATGCCGGATCGCGGCCGAGTAGAGGATCAAGGGCAGGCCCATCTGGACAGCGCCCAGGAAGACGATCATCCCCAGGTTCAACGGCGAGAAGGTGGCCTGCAGCAGGGCGGGCAGCCCGATCACCGCGCCGATGAGACAGCCCAGGAGAAAAGTCGCGGCCGGCGTCCCGCGCGTTTCGCCCCGCGTGACCAGGGTGGTGACGGCCAGGAGCACGCCGCTGAGGATAGCCAGCACATTGCCGTGCAGGCCCTGCAATGTCAGGTCATCGCCCAGGAAGAGCAGCAGCCCGCTGAAGATCACAGCCATGGCGATCCAGTCGCCGCGGCGGGGACGCTCCTTGAGCAGCCACCATCCCAACAGCAGGACATAGATCGGCGCAGTGTATTGCAGGAAGATGGCGTTGGCCGCCGTCGTCAGCTTGGTGGCGGTGATGAACATGAGCTGCGTGCCGACGTAACTCAGCGCGCCCACTACTTGCCAGCGGGTGAAGCGGGTCACATGGACGTCGCGCCGACGCAGAGAAAACCAGATCACGATGCCGGCCACGATGCTGCGCCCGCCCAGGATAGCCAGCGGCTCCCAGGTCAGCAGCTTGATGAGCAGGCCGCTGGTGCTCCACAGCGCAGCGGTGAGAAAAAGGAAAAGAACAGCGCGCGACCGTGCATGGGTTTCCATCATGCCACGGAGTATAGCACCAGCGCGGCGCGGAACAAAGTCTGGCGCGCCTTTTGGTCTGTATCCCTCGTTCGCTGCTCTGGGTAAAGTCAGGTGGTGTTTGGGAGCGCTCAATCGAAGTGCGGGTCTTGCTTGACTGTTTCAGATCAACGCGCCAGCTTCGCCAGCGCGGCCAGATCTGCGGCGTTACTCAGCAAGATGGCATTGTTGGCGGCAAAGGTCAGGGCGTCGGGTGTGAAGCCAGCCTGCGAGACGCACCAGGCACGCGCGTTCAGGCCGGCGGCGGCCGCCAGGAGCTGCTCCAACTCACTGCGGCCGACTCGCTTCTGCCGCCACTTGACCTCAACCGCCCACCGTTCGCTGTTCTCGGCAAGTGCATCTATCTCGGTCTGACCGTCTGGTGAGCGATATGGCTCGATGCGCGTGAAGGCCGGCAATCGAGTCTTCAGCCATGTTGATCGCTCCGTTTGATCACTTCCCACGATCTTGACGCCCACCGAAGCCGTCCGCCACGCCTGGTAGCCGAAGGTGGAGCCGAGCCAGACACAAAGCGGCGGCAATCCTGAGGCGTCTCGGTCCCACAACAGGCTATTTGGCGGATCGGGCGACCAGTAGAGATGCCCCCCGCCGCATCGTCCGTTTGGCGCTACCGCATTACTCCGAAATCAAGTAGAATAACAATCAAGCATTTCGCTTCGTCAGTCAGAAAGGAGATTTCCGATGGCGAAAGATCCCGTGTGCGGTGGGTCATTGAGGATAGGGAGGGTATGGTAATGTTGAAGCAGAACACAGACTATGCATTGCGTGCCAGGCTCGCTGAACCGTATGAGGCAGCGGTCGAAAAGGTCACAGCAGCTTTGAAAGAGGCAGGCGGCCCCCCTGCCCCCCAATCCTGGGGGAGCCGAATGCTTTCCCCCCCAAAATTGGGGGGCAGGGGGGCCGCCTGAGCAGTTACTGCAAAAGAGGAAAAAGAAGGCATGATCCATCAACAGAACCTGGCCCAGGCGGACGGGGCTTTGTGGCTCGCCGGTGACATCGGCGGCGCCAAAACTACCCTGGCGCTCTACTCAGCGGAGGCTGGACCGCACGCACCCGTTGCGAAGGCGACGTTTCCCAGCGCGGACTACGTTTCGTTAGAGGCCATCGTCGCCGCGTTCCTGCAGGGCAAGGACGTAGCGATCCGCCGCGCCAGCTTCGGGATCGCCGGGCCGGTCGTCGCCGGCCGCGTCCAGGCTACGAACCTGCCGTGGGTGATCGAGGAGCAGGCCTTCAGCGCATGGCTGGGCGCGCCGGCGCGCCTGCTCAACGACCTGGCTGCCATCGCCCACGCCGTGCCCAACCTGCGCGCTGAGGATCTGGAAACGCTCAACGAGGGCAGGCCGGCGTCCCAGGCGCCGTTGGGCGTTATCGCCCCCGGCACCGGCCTGGGGGAGGCGTTCCTGCTGTGGACTGGCAACGCCTACCGCCCCTTCGCCTCGGAAGGCGGCCATGCCGACTTTGCGCCCAACACACCGCTGGGCGCCGAACTCCTGGCGTATCTGCGACCCCGCCCCGGTCACGTCAGTTACGAGCAGGTGTGTTCGGGCCGCGGGCTGCCTACCCTGTACGGTTTTCTGCGCGACAGCGGCCGTTACGAAGAGCCGAACTGGCTGGCCGCCGAGCTGGCCAGCGCGCCGGATCCGACCCGGGTGATTGTCCGTGCGGGCGTCGAGGGGCAGGCCGCAATCTGCGGCGCGACCTTGGAGCTCTTCCGGGACATCCTGGCAGCCGAGGCTGGCAATCTGGCCTTGCGGGTGCTGGCGACCGGCGGCATCTGCCTGGGCGGCGGATTGCCGCCGCGCCTGCTGCGCTTCTTGAAGACAGCGGCCTTTAATCGGGCGTTCACCGACAAAGGGCATTTCGCCGACTTTCTCAAGCAGGTGCCGGTGCATGTGATCCGCAATCCCGAGGCGGCCTTATTCGGCGCCGCGTGCCATGGGCTAGAGCTGGAGGGCTATCATGCTTGAGCCGATCATCAGGATTTTCGAGGACAACTCCGCGCTCATCCGGGACGTCGCCGCGCAGTTCGTGCGGGCGGTTAGTCAGGCGGTCAACACCCGCGGCTGCTTCACCGTGGCGTTGGCGGGTGGCGGCACGCCACAGGCGTTGTACGAGTTGCTGGCGCGGCCGCCGTACCGGGAAAAATTGCCGTGGCCGCAGATGCGCTTCTTCTGGGGTGACGAGCGCTGCGTGCCGCCGGATCACCCGCAAAGCAACTACGGCCAGGCGCGGCGAGCCTTGCTCGATCAGGTTCCGGCGCCGGCAGAAAACATCCATCGCGTGCGCGGCGAATGGGAACCAAGCGCGGCCGCGGAAGATTACGTCCGCCAACTGCGTGAGTCCGCCAACCCGGGCGAGGCCTGGCCCCGCTTCGATTGGGTCTTCCTGGGGCTGGGCGCCGACGGCCATACAGCATCGCTCTTTCCCGGCTCGCCCTTGCCCACGGCATCAGACGCGCCCGCCCTTGCCGTGACGGCCGATTACGAGGACGACCTGCGCAACGGGTGACGCTGACGCCGCAGGTCTTGAACGCGGCGCGCGTCGTGGCCTTCCTGGTCACAGGTAGGAATAAGGCCGATGCAGTTGCCGCGACGCTGACCGGCCCACGCGACCCGCGCCGCTGGCCCGCCCAACGCATCAACCCAGGAGTGGGGGAACTGCTGTGGTGGCTCGATCAGGCCGCGGCTGCTGCACTCCCGGCCAACCCGCGCAAGGCCTGGGATGGCATAGGCGGCTTCAATAGCCTGCTCATGATGGCAGATTCCAATGATCTCTTACCCCAGATTCAGACGAATTTCGCTCAAGAAGCGCACGGCCTGAGATGGCAAAGGGAATCCGGGCCTTCCGGCGTGATTTCGGCGACCGCGCCGCGCGTGGCTTTGTCATCTACCCCGGCCCATCCACGCTGCCCCTGGGGGATGGCGTCCTCGCCTTGCCACTCGCAGCGCTCTAGCGTGTTCTGCTGTGGGCCGGTCGAATGGCAGCAGTTCCAAATGTAGCACACATTCAACCGCAAAGAACGCAGAGAACACAAAGAAACGGCAGATCAGACGCAAATCGGCAACTTCTCTGCGTTCTTTGTGATCTCTGTGGTAAAAAACCAGGCTACATTTGGAACTGCTGGTCGAATGGCCTGCAGTGCTGTTTTGGGGTAAAATGACTGCCAACTGGTATTTTGTGCCATCTCGCCTACCGAATCGAGCTACGCAATGTCCAACGACCTGACTTTCTTCACCAATGAACCGGGCGCCAGCCTGCTGGATCGGTTCAAGAGCACACTAGCCCGTCCAGTACTCGATGTGCTGGTGGGCCACTTCCACTGTGTTTCCTGCCACTAGAAGTGGGCATTCGCAATGAAGGGTCGGCTGAACGCAACTGACCAATCGTGAGGGTCCACAGAATTCAACCTCTCAGAAAACCAGCGCTTCGCCGAAACCTGTGAGGAAGAGGCTGCCGATGAGCCTATGAGACCGAGCAGGGTATCCGCAAGTTCATCGTTCTGCAAGTGGCAAGCTGGAGATCCAGGGCGCACCCCAGCCAGCAGGTCACGCCCAAGGTTTGCATCCCAGCGCTTCCCGAATGGGTTCATGGACTACGGCGGTGATCCACCAGGTCCCAAATATCGGCTTCAGCAATCCAGGCGACTTCAGATTCGGCTCGAACTCAAGAAGAACCGGGCGGACGTTGAGTTGGCCTGGCCCATGGAGCAATTTAGGCGGAATCCATCGAGTTGTCGGAGGTGTACGTTGAGCCGTGCCGGCACCTGGCTGAACGAAAGGACATCACACCCTTTGAGTTGTATCTGAAAATCCCTGGTGTTTCAAGGGGAGTCCACGCTGACCAGGATTTGGTGACTCCTACCTGCCCGAAGGCTTGCGCGATCTGGCTTACCAGCGACAGGCCGTGATCTCCACCGGCGCGTTTCTCGACGCCTACAACGGTGTCTTTCTGGCCGACATGGTGGGGCTGGGCGAGACCTTTATCTCGGCCCTGTTGGCCCAGCAATTGACGGATGATGGCCCGCATTCTGGTGATCTGCCGCCCGTGCTCAAAGAGTATTGGGAGGAGACATTCCAGGATTTTCAGGTGCCGGCGACGGTGGAATCGTTGGGCAAACTCGAGCGGATTGTGGATCGACTGTCACTGACAAGTGCGTTTTCATTGATGAGGCCACCGTTTCCGCAACGAAAACGCAACAATACGAGAGCTGCACGATCTGTTGGGGCCAAAGGTGATCCTGGTCTCGGCCACGCCTGAACAATGAATCCCATGACATCTTCTCCCAACTCAAGCTGTTTCAAGCCCCGCAGCGCAGCGTGATCCCTGGCGTGCAGGATTTGCAGACCTTTTACCGGCGACCTGCAGAAGCGGCTGCGGCGGTACGACAACAGGACGTCCCATCGATGAGGCCGAGAGGTAAAAGCCGGGCAACGAGGTCAGACCGGGTGCTGAGCCGTGTGATGGTTACGCCGCACCCGCCAGGAGATCATGCGCTACTACAGCCAGGAACATCAGCGACAGGGGACTGTTCTTCCTGAGAATCAACCGACCCGCAGCGGTTGGTCTACGAATTCGACGAGCAAACCGGCGCGGTCTTCGATCAGACCATCGAATTGCTCAGAACATTCCACTATTCACGCTACATGCCCGCCTGTTCTTGAAGGCAGGCATTTCCCAGTTCGAGGCGCAATCCCGGCACCCAGCGTCGGCGGACTTTATGAAGGGACTGCTGGTCAAACGCCTGGAAAGCAGCCACCATGCCTTCAGAATGACGCTGAAACCGCTTCTCGCTTACAATCGCTTTCCATCCAGATGTTCGACAACGGCCGATGTTGATCAGCCGTTCAATGGACATCTATGACCTGCTGGATCAGGATGACGACCATTCAACGGCTGTGGTGGAGGAGGGGGAGGTTGATCAGTTCAAGATCAGGCGATTTCAGCCCCGATTTCCGCCTGGCGGTGACCGGGACGTGTTGTTTGGTTACCAGCTTTGGGTCGATAACGGCGGTGATCCAAAACAAGAAGAGTTCCTGCGCCACGGCGAGAACGCTGCTCAGGCGAGAACTGCTCTCTTCTCGGAATCGGCGAGCAATCGGCTATCTGTACGATGCCCTGCAACAGGATTATTCGGGCCGGGTGCTGGCGGCTTCACCGGTGGGAAGCGGGGTGCGCCGAATTTCATAACCGCCCGACCTGGTGGGCCGCTTCGGCCTGAAAAGATGATGTGCCTTCAGGTCACCGCCGATGTGCTGGCCGAGGCACACCGCGGGCCAGGTCTCACCTGACCTGCCTGGAACCGGGTGCTGCGCGGGTGGGGCCGTCAACCGGGTGGCGGTGCATCCGGGATACATCTCTTCGACTTCTTCCCACCAGCCGGTCGGATCAGGAACTGGGCTGGGCCAACATCGTCTCAAACTCCGGGCTTCCGACATGCTGGGCGGGGACCTCAAATATCTGTGGTGGGGGTGACGCAGCGATCTGCGTGGTGCTGTACCGCATCCTGGTGGCTGGGTGGACGCGTGGGTGGGTGCGGCATCCAAACCCTCAAGGCCGGGGGGGCGGGGCGGGGTTGTGAGGGGGATGGTTACCTTCTTCCGTAGCAAGCTGGAGCTTCGTGGCGGATGGCGAAACAACCGGGAGTTGGACTTCTTCGGCCGGTGGACCTGATGCGCGAGTGGGGCGCCGGCCCCCCCATCCCGCTATTTCGGCTGGCTCAACCGCAACAAAGCCCAGTTCGACGCTGCCCTGGAGGAGGAAGTAGCCCGCGGGTCGGGCGGCGTCACCAACGCCCAGCGGGTGCTCAAATATATCCGGGCGGCGCAAAAGACAACCAGAAGATGACCGACGAGGACGAAGACTATCTGCGCCTGGCCTGGCAGGCCTTCGAGGAGGGCCGCATCCCCGCAAGACCAGCCAGCGCATCATGCAGACCATCACCCGTACACAGCGCAGCAGTCTCTCCGGCCATCCTGCGGGCGGGGCTGGACGACGCCGTGCTGCACGCCACGCCCGCCCGCCGAGCGCGCCGGCGGCGCGTCTCCTGTCAGCCTACCTGAGAAACGAGCCAGAACCACGACGCCGCCGTGCAGCCATCAACCAGACCTTCGACCAACGTTCGACGAAAGCCGGTTCGAAGGGCTGGTCGCACCTGCTCAACCAGGTGGATCGGAGCCGGGCGTTCGCCTCGCGCCACGGCGCCTACATCCCCCACGCTTTTCCGGGCCACATCCGCCAGTACAAGCGCCCCTTCGTCTACTACGACCCGAACGGCGAGCGGCTGGATGTGCTGGTCGTGCGCCTGCACCGGGAGAGCAGCCTGGAACGGGCGCGCACTATGCAGCGCAACTTCATCGCCCACTATCTCAGGCAGGATCACAACGAGCCAGTGGAGGCGGTGCTGGCGGCCTTCTATCACGACGACGTGGCCGGCTGGCGTTTTCGTTGGTGCGGCTGGAGTATGCCTTTGGCGACGAGGGGCTGGAGGAGCGGCTGACCCCGGCCCGGCGCTATTCCTTCCTGGTGGGGAGCGACCGAACCCACCCACACCGGTGCAGCAACTGCTGCCCTTCCTGCTCAACGACGCCGTCAACCCTACCCTGGCGCACTGGCCCAGGCCTTCAAGGTCGAGGCGGTCAGCAAACAGTTCTTCGAGGGCTACAGGAGCTTGTTCCTGGAAGCTGAGGGCGGCGCTGGAAGAGGCCCTGGCGCGGACAGACAGGCGGCCGGACTCCGGCGGGCCGGCGTTGACTTGCCCGGCTTCGCCAAGAAGCTGCTGGGCCAGATCGTCTTCCTCTACTTCGTGCAGAAGAAGGGCTGGCTGGGCGTGGCGGCCGACCAACTCTGGGGCAGCGGCCCGCGCGACTTTGTACGCCGTCTGTACGACCGCGCAAATGGCTTCGTCTACGACAGCTTCTTCAACGATGTGCTGGAACCGCTTTTCTACGATGCCCTGGCCCTGCAGCGCGCCGAGGACGGCTTCCGCTTCGGCGACCGCACGGTCAAGATCCCCTTCCTCAACGGCGGCCTGTTCGAGCCGATGGGCGGCTACGACTGGCGACACACCCATCTGGCTCTGCCCAACGCGCTCTTCTCCAACCGCCGCGATCCCCAGGACGACCAGGGCACGGGCATCCTCGATGTCTTCGACCGCTACAACTTCACCGTGTGGGAGGAGGAGCCGCTGGAAAAAGAAGTGGCGGTGGACCCGGGAGATGCTGGGCAAGGTCTTCAAAACATGCTGGAGGTGCGGGACCGCAAATCGCGGGGGCCTTCTACACCCTGCGAGATCGTGCATTACATGTGCCAGGAGAGCCTGATCCACTACCTGGACACGGCGCTGAACCGGGTCGAGACCAGCCTGGTTCCTGAGCAACCCACCCAGGACCCGTTCTTTGGCGAGCCCCCGCCCAAACAGCAGGCGTTGACCGTGCCGCAGCGGCGGGAGAGCGTGCCGCGTGAGGAGATCGCCGCGCTGGTGCGGCGGGGTGCGCTGGCGCTGCAACAGGATGCGGCCAAGGAGGCGGGGCTGCAAAGCGGCGACTACGTGCTGCCCGAAAGCGTGCGCCGCCACGCCGCCAAGCTGGACGCCGCTCTGGCCGGGATCAAGCTGTGCGATCCGGCCATCGGCTCCGGCGCCTTCCCCGTGGGCATGTTGCACGAGATCGTGCAGGCGCGGCTGGCGCTGGACACGCAGCTCAAGAGCGGACGCACACCCTATGCGCTCAAGCGCCACGCCATCCAGCAGAGCATCTACGGCGTGGATATTGACGGCGGCGCGGTGGAGATCGCCAAGCTGCGGCTGTGGCTGTCGCTGGTGGTGGACGAGGAGAGCTACGCCGACATCCAGCCGTTGCCCAATTTGGACTACAAGATCGTGCAGGGGAATTCGCTGGGCCAGGTGAAGAAAAATCTGTTCAATATGGCGCTCTTTACCGATCTCGATGCGCTCAAACGGCGTTATTTTGACGAGACGCATCCTACGGAAAAAACCAAGCTACGCGCGCAGATCGAGCAGTTGATCGGCCTGCTCACCAACGGAATGCAGGATTTCGACTTCGATGTCTATTTTCACGAGGTTTTCGAGGGGCGGGGCGGGTTCGATGTAGTGATCGGCAACCCGCCCTACATCAAAGAATACACTGCCGATCCGCGTTTGATGGCCTGAGGAGTTCACCCTATTATCAAGGGAAGATGGACATCTGGTACTTTTTTGCCTGCACAAGTCTAGACATTTTGAGAAATCAAACGGGTGTGTTGTCGTTCATTGCTACTAACAACTGGCTCACGAATCAGGGTGCATCTATCTTGCGCAACAAGATCGTATCAGACGCGACAATATTGCAGTTGATCGACTTCGGCGACTTCAAAATTTTCGAGAGTGCTGGTATTCAAACAATGATCTTGATCTGCTCAAGGAGAGCCTCTTCACGCTCATATCGCTTCGACTTGAGGAGAATTGTATCCCCACAGGCCGCTGCGGCAGACGTTGCAAAGGTGTTAACGAAGTTGCCATGCAACGCAGCCGTTTATATGTCCCCAGAGTTTGAAAGGGATCGCTTCGTGGACAGAATGTTCGTTTTTTCCGAGAGTTCGGCCAGAGGGTCTTGAGCAAACTATCTGCGAAGGGGAACTTTACGCTCGATGGCCCGCAAAGAGGTCGCACAAGGTATGGTGCGCCCCAAGACTCCGTAAACAAACGATCGCAAGTGATTTTGGGCAATGATTATGAAGTGGGGCAGGGCGTATTTGTTCTGTCTGACGCTGAAAGAGCATCCATGCAGTTCACACGGGAAGAGCTTGAGCTAATCAAGCCTTACTACACTACTGCTGAGTTAAGTAGGTATTTTGGAACCAGTCGAAACTCCTATTGGATCATCTATACCGACTCGTCGATTGTGAAGCAGGACAAGATCAGGGATTATCCTAACATAAAGAAACACTTAGACCAGTATCGATCAATAATTACATCGGACAACTGGCCTTATGGTTTACACCGAAGTAGGAATGAGTTTTTCTTTCAAGGTGTGAAAATAATCTCGTTACGGAAGTGTTCTCAGCCCACGTTCACATACACTGATTTTGACTGTTATGTAGCGCAAACTTTCTATATTATTAAGTCCAATCGGATCAACCTGAAGTTCTTGACGGGCCTACTTAATTCGAGAGTGATTGAGTTCTGGCTTAGACACAAGGGAAAGATGCAGGGATACCAATTCCAGATTGACAAAGCTCCGTTGCTGGATATTCCCATCCGGCAACCAACAACTGAACAGGAGTTCGCCATTGAGACCCTGGTTTCACGCATTCTTCAAGCAAAGAGGATCGATTTTGCTGTAGATACTTCTGACCTTGAAACTGAGATTGATTATCTCGTCTATGAGTTGTACGGTCTGACGGAGGATGAGATTGCGATTGTGGAAGGTCGCGCTTGAGGCTGTCACCAAACTTGCTGGAAATATTCCAGGGCAAAGGAGACCGAAATGGACAAACAGCAGACACTGTGGAGGATCGAACCTCATACTCTAGCGAAGCATGAGATCCTTGATCGATACCTTGGAGCTTGGTTCGCGATTCTGGGTTCAACGAATCGTCGAATTGTGTATCTAGACGGCTTCTGCGGACCAGGAAAGTACTTGAACGGCGAGCCAGGGTCTCCAATCATTGCGCTCAAGAAAGCAATGAATCACCAAGCCCCGCTATCGAACACAGAATGTGTGTTCCTCTTTATTGACGAACGATCGGATCGAGTGGACCATCTTTGTCACGAGATCGATTTGCTTGCCCCACCATCCAATTTCACGATCGATGCGAGAGTAGGCGAATTTCGTGCGGTCATTTCCGAGTTGCTGGCATACCTGGAGCAAAACACCTTTCGGCTTGCACCAACGTTTGCATTCATTGACCCCTTTGGCTGGAAAGGTCTACCGTTTGATCTCGTGCGTCGCCTGCTGAGAAACCAGCATACCGAGGTACTCATCAACTTCATGGCGGATTCCATCAATCGATTTGTTGAGCATCCAGACACAGCAATTCAAGAACATTTCGTCGAGTTATTCGGCACCAAGGAAGTATTTGATGTGGCAAGTAAGGCGACCGACAGATTGTCAGCGCTGAGAAATCTCTATCAGAAACAATTGCTCACTCAAGCAAAATACGTCCGCTACTTCGAGATGAGAGATCAACATGGCCGCCCCATTTACTACCTGTTCTTTGCCAGCAATCATCCGTTGGGGCACTCAAAAATGAAGGAGGCATTCTGGAAGGTTGATCCAACAAGTGGATTCACTTTCTCAGATGGAACTAACCCGGATCAATTGGTCTTGTTCAGCCTAGATCCGACCGAGGACTTGGCTGCACTTCTCAAGAGGCACTTTGCTGGCACGACTGTTACATCTGATCTTATTGTCGAGTTTGTCTTGGACGAGACTGCGTTTATTGAGACGCATGCCAAGAAGGCATTGCGGATTCTGGAAGAGCGAGGGAGTATCCAGGTGAATCCCTTCAAGGTGGATGGCACAAAGCGAACAAGAGGGTTTCCGAAAGGTGTAAAGATTAGATTTCTGTGACAAGTATGAACATTTGTGCTATAATTGGTCTGGTAGATTGCTATACCGATTCCTGAGGATGTCTTCACGTGGCCACGAAATCGTCGATCGAATGGACCGAATCCACCTGGAACCCGCTGACCGGCTGCACCAAGATCAGCCCTGGGTGCCAGCATTGCTATGCCGAACGCATGGCGAGGCGGCTCCAGGCCATGGGCCAGCCCAACTACGCCAACGGCTTCCGCCTGACGCTGCACGAGCACGCGCTGGCCGCGCCGCTGGGGTGGAAGAAGCCGCAGATAATCTTCGTCAATTCTATGAGCGATCTGTTCCACAAGGACGTGCCTGAAGTTTTCATCCAGCGTGTGTTCGGCGTCATGCGCGAGGCGCATTGGCACACGTTTCAAGTGCTGACCAAACGCTCTGAACGTCTGCTGGAACTGGACCGAACCATCAACTGGCCCGATAACGTGTGGATGGGCGTCAGCGTTGAAACTCAGGACTACACCTTTCGAATTGAGCACTTGCGCTCAACCCATGCCAAAACCCACTTTCTCTCTTTGGAACCGCTGCTAGGGCCGCTCACCCTGGATTTGAGCGGCATCCATTGGGTGATCGTCGGCGGAGAGTCAGGACCAAAGGCCAGGCCCGTGAAAGAGGAGTGGGTGCAGAGCATTCGCCGCCAGTGCCAAAGCCAGCGCGTGCCCTTCTTCTTCAAACAGTGGGGCGGCGTGCGCAAAAAACAGACCGGGCGGCTGCTCGACGGCCGCACCTGGGATGAGATGCCGGCCCTGGCGTTCACCACCTGAGGCAGTCTCGATCCTGGTCCGCAACTACAACCATCAAAGGACAAACCGCACCATGCCTCCCACCAACATCCCCAACCGCTACGACGCCGCCCGCGTCGCCCATCTCAAGCCGATCCGCGCTGCCATCGAGCAGTTGGGCCTGCCGCCGATCCGGCTGCGCAAGCTGAACGGCATCCTCAACGCCCTGGAAATGCAGATCGAAGACGGCGGCGACAGCCCTGAAGTCAATGCCCATCTCCTGGTCGCCCTGCGCGCCGGCGTCATCCATCAGGTGGGCGTCGAAAAAGCGCAGCCGGTGCTGACCCGCATCGATGCATTCTGAAGGCCCCGACGCAAGTAGCGCGCTGCGCCGCTTTGTCGAAGCCCTCGGCGCCAGTCTGGACGTGGTCGTGGTGCCACGCGAGACATCGGACGCCTACGCCTCTCAGCGGGGCGCCAAACCGTTGCTGGCGACGGGTTGAGTGCAGGCATGCCGAGTCTGCGCAGGAAACCTGAACGACCTGAAATCCCCAATCGCCCGCGGCGAGGACAACCGCCGCCAATTCAAGCAGGACGTGACCAACGCCGATGCCCTGGCGGCAGAGATGGCGGCGTTTGCCAACTCCATCATCCGCGATCCGATCCTGGTGTCGTATATCGCCAAGGGCCTGCTGCCCTATCGCGGCCTCGGCTCCGGCATCAAGCGGGCACTGGAAGACTGGCCGGAGATCGAATTCAGCGATGATTACGACGGGTGCTTGTTTACCGCTACGGTTCACCGAAAAGCATTGATTAGTTCGGTGGAACCCGAAATTGATGAGGAAACGACAGAAAGTTCACCGAAAAGTTCACAGAAAAGTTCACAGAAAATCACGGAACTCATGCAGATTGATCCGGCGATCACCATTGCGGACCTTGTGCGCAGCGTAGGCATTACAGACCGAGCTATCAAGAAACAGATCGAGAAGCTCAAGGCACAAGGGCGCATCCGGCGCATCGGCCCGGACAAAGGCGGCCACTGGGAGGTCGTCGAGTGACCATCTTCGTGGTGTTCGAGTAGTTCGTGGCAAATACGTCAGTCCTCTGACTGACACCAAGCTGGCCCGGCGCATGCGCCGGGCCAGCTTATTTGCCGGTTTCACGCGCGTTCCTGCGGTCGGGTCCGCGTCGCCAGGCGCGCGCGCGGGTGCGCCGCTGACGGTTCAGCGCGGGCACGGAGTAGCGCGCCTGCTCGCGCACGGCCTTCACGGCCAGATTGGCCAGGGAGGCGTCACCGAACAGGCGCGCCGCGTTGGTCTCGTTTTCGGTGAACCGCAGGGGCCCGTCACCGTCGACGTACCACCAGCGTTCCCCCAAGTGGGGATCCACCGCCAGGACTGCATTTTCGGCGATGGCGCGCAGCTCAGGCCGCGCCTTATCTGGCCGCCATGACCAGGTGTTGCGGAACCACAGGTGGGGCAGGATGTGGATGGGCGCCGGGTCTGGCCCGCGGTTGACCGCGGTGATGCGGCACAGGATATCCTCTTCGCCCGCCTTGGCGTACTCGATGAAGACATCGAAGTAACGCCCCTGCTCGAAGGTCTCGCGCAGCGCATCTATCAGCTCGAACTCCGGGTCGCGCTCGTTCCAGAGGCCCACGGCCAGTGCCAGGTTCTGGAAGCGGTTGCTGAAGCCGCCCAGGCCGTCCTCGTTCCAGCGATACGCCCGGCTGCGGGCGTGATCGTGCGGGAAGTACTCCCACGCCGCGCCGCCCGCGCTGTAATCCTTGCGCACCGTGCCCCAGGCGCGGTCGCTGACGTAGGGGCCCCAGTGCTTCCAGTCGGCCTGCCGCGCTTCGGAATCGGCCAGGCGCCGGCCTTCGGTTGTCTCGAATACCGGCAAGTCGCGCCGTCTGCCTGCCGACATCCAGCGGCGCGCCGCGATGCGACTGACGCAGTTGGATGCGGCCACAACCATCGAGGATCTGCGCTTACCGCCGTCAAACCGGCTGGAGGCGTTGCGACATGATTGCAGCGGGCAATGGAGTATCCGTATCAATCAGCAGTGGCGGATTTGCTTCCGCTTCGAGCGCCGCGACGCCCTGGACGTCGAGATTGTTGATTATCACTGAGACGAGGTTACCATGATCCAGAGTCGTTTACCAGCCATCCATCCGGGCGAGTTCCTCCTCGAGACGCTGAGCGAGCTAGGCATTTCCCAGGCGCAATTCGCCCGCGCCATTGGGGTGTCGCCCATGCGCATTTCGCACGTAGTCAAGGGCACGCGCCCGGTCACGGCAGACCTGGCCCTGTTGTTCGGACGCGCCTTGCGCCAGTCGCCCCAATACTGGCTCAACCTTCAGGCGGCCTACGACCTGAAAAAGGCTGAGACAGCCATCGGCGCGCAGTTGGATGCCGTCGGCGCGCTGGCGCCGGCCTGAAGCGCCGGTCAGATAATTCGGTCACTGCTCAGGCGGCGTACCGCCGTAGGCGAGCGATTGAAATCGCGCCTGATGGGCGCATCTCATTCGGCGCGGAGCACTGGGCGCGCGCCTGGTTGCAGGAGACCGGCTCGCCCTTCCCGCTGCTGCTCGACCCGGAGCGCGCCACCTACCAGGCCTACGAGCTGGGCAGCTCGTTCATCCGGGTATGGCGGGACGTGTCGTGGTGCTGGCCGGCGCGGGCGGCAACGGCGGCGGCGGGATCGCCTGCGCGCGGCACCTGCACAATCGCGGCTTCGATGTCGCCATCGTGCTCGACCGGGCGGCGGCGGCCTTGACCGGCGCACCGGCAGCCCAACTCGCCATCCTGGCTGCGGCGGGGCTGGCGCCTGCCGACCCTGGCGAAGCGCCCGGCCTGGTGGTGGACGCGCTGATCGGCTACAGCCTGGCTGGCGCGCCGCGCGGCCGCACCGCCGAGCTGATCGAACTGTGCAACACATCGGCCCGCCGCGTGCTTTCACTATGATGTGCCGTCGGGGTTGAACGCGACCACCGGCGAGGCGCCGGGGGCGGTGATCCGGCCGGATCGGACGCTCACGCTGGCGCTGCCCAAGACCGGGCTGGCGCGCGTGCCCGGCGACCTCTATCTGGCCGACATCGGCATTCCACCGGAGGTCTACGTCCAGTTGGGGATCGCGCTGGCGCCGTTCTTCGGCCGCGCATACTGGGTGCGACTGGGGTGCCAGGCCGGGGCAGGCGTCTGAACCGTGCTTATCCGAACGCGGCGCGAAAGTCGTAGGCGGCCAATTGGACGACTTTGGCCTGTAGACCGGCGTGAGCCAGCGCCAGCCCAAGCATCTTCGCCAGGTCATGCACGGCCCGGGCTGCCTGCACGCCGTTTCTCAGATCCTCAAGCGATTTGCTGTACGACCGGAGACGCAATTCTTTGGCCTTGAGCGCGGCCTGGGTGCGATCGCGCACGCCCAACTTGCTCAGAATACTGGTGAGGTGGTTCTTGACCGTGCCCGGGGTGATGAATAGGCGGGCCGCGATCTCTACGTTCGTGGCGCCGGCCGCCGCCAGGCGCAAGACCTGGAGCTCGCGGTCGGACAGAGGCTCGGCGGATGAACGCGCCTTGACGATGCGTGCGCGGCGCATTCCACCCCGGCGGATACTGCGTGGGGCGAACGGGTCGCGGTTGCAGTCGTGGGGTAAGACAGGGCACGCGCAAGGCGTCTATGGTATTGTGTCCGAGGACGACATCGCGATGCGAATCGAGGCCCATGAGGTCCCCGATTCACAGGAATGGTTTGTAGCAAACCCGGGTTTGTGCTATAGTCGTGCTGCCCAAGATGATCCATCAAGACAGAAAGGCAGCCGAAGCCATGCCGCTGGTGCAGGATCACTTGGAGCGCTGCGGGGATTGCCGGGAGGAGTTCGAGACGCTTCTGGCTGCCCTGAGGGCTGAAGAGAGGTAAAAAAATGACCGAACCAACCATCACCGTCTACGGCGCCTACTGGTGTCCGGATTGTCGCCGCAGCAAACAGTTCCTGGGCGAGCACCAAATCCCCTACCGCTGGGTGGATATCGAGCAGGACAAGGCCGGCGAAGCCTACGTGTTGGCGAAAAACGCTGGCAAGCGCATCATCCCAACCATCGAGTTCGCCGATGGTACGCTCCTGGTGGAGCCATCCAACGCGGCGTTGGCGGCGAAACTGGGCATGAAAATGAAGGCCGAACGCAGCCATTACGACCTGATCGTGGTCGGCGGTGGGCCGGCCGGGCTGACCGCGGCGCTGTACGCAGCACGCGAGGGCATTTCAACACTGGTGATCGAGCGCGCCGCGCTGGGCGGCCAGGCCGCGGCCACCGAGCGCCTGGACAACATGCCGGGGTTCGCCGAAGGGATCGAGGGCGCCAAGTTCGCCGACCAGTTGCGCCAGCAAGCGGCACGCTTTGGCGTCGAGATGTTGCAAGCGCAAGACGTGGCGGGCGTCCGCAGTCATCACAACTACCACTGCGTGGCTACCGCTG
Organism: Candidatus Amarolinea dominans; assembly: GCA_016719785.1. Taxonomy (NCBI): domain Bacteria; kingdom Bacillati; phylum Chloroflexota; class Caldilineae; order Caldilineales; family Candidatus Amarolineaceae; genus Candidatus Amarolinea; species Candidatus Amarolinea dominans. The sequence continues at coordinate 117,450 of JADJYJ010000011.1, read as the reverse complement.
ACGGCAGCGAGTACAGCGCGCGTGCGCTCCTGTTGACCACGGGCAGCCGCTACCGTCGCCTGGGCGCGCCGGGCGAGAACGACTTCATCGGCGCGGGCATCCACTTCTGCGCCACCTGCGACGGGCCGTTCTACAAGGGTCTGCCGGTCGCGGTCATCGGCGGCGGCAACAGTGCGGCCGAGGAGAGCATCTTCCTGGCCAGCCTGACCGAGAAGGTGACGCTGCTCGTGCGCGGGGATCAACTCAAGGCCAGCCAGGTCATCCAGGAGAAAACGCTGCGCCATCCCAAGATCGAGGTACGCTTCCACACCGAGGTTGTGCGCTTCGACGGCGCGGGCGGCAAGCTCAAGGCGGTCACAATCCGGGACCTTCAGTCTGCCAGCACCGAGGTCATCCACCCCGCTGGCGTGTTCGTCTTCATCGGCCTGACGCCAAACACCGGCTTCCTGAACCCTGATCGAATTCGCCTCGACCGCTGGGGCTTCGTCGTCACCGGGCACGACCTGGTGCATGGCGGCGAGCGACCGACCGGCTTCGAGACGCGTGAGCCGGGCATTCTGGAGACCAGCGCGCCCGGCATCTTCGCGGCGGGAGATGTACGCGCCGGCAGCACCAAGCAGGTCGCCTCCGCGGCCGGCGAAGGGGCCACGGCTGCGCTGTTGATTCGCGAGCATCTCAAGAGCGCGTAATCGCGCTCACACACCTCGTTCGGCCGCTGAGCGCGGACATCCCGCCCGCGCCGCTCCTATTCCCGATGTATACTGATAAATGACGCTGCGGCTCGCCGTGGAGCGCTCCACGGCGAGCCGCAGGCGCTCAAGGCGCAGGTAGAACAGGCGCCTCCGCGGCGTTGATCTCATCTCCCAGGGCCAGCAGCTCCTCGTTGGCGGGAATGTCGCTCATGTTGTGGCCGTAGTGAACGTAGCGCGCCACACCGGCCTTGTCAATCAACACCTGGGCCGGCATCCGGCCCAACTTGAACAGGTTCACTTCCTGCCCGTAAAGCTTCAGCACACTCGCATTCGGGTCGGGCAGGCCGATGAACGGCAGCGAATGTTCGGCGAAGTAGGCCGCAAACGTCCTGGCGTCTTCGGGGCCAACCACGACGACTTCGATGTCGCGCGCGACAAACTGGCTGTAATCCTGGCGCAACTGCGCCATGTGCGCGCGGCAGAACGGTCAAGTGAAGGTGCGATTGAAGACCAGCAAGACGTTCTTGTAACCGCGGAAATCGGCCAGACGGACGGTGTTGCCGCGAAAGTCGGCCAGGCTGAAGTCGGGCGCGACTTGGTTGAGGGAGACACGTGACATTTTCATACTCCTGAATTGAAGGTTGTCTTATCTACGCTCGTTGGACGGCGCGCGGGCGTGGCCGGTCACCCCAGGCAATGGAGGAGAGCACTGCTCCAGTATCTGCGCCGGCAGACAGAAAGCCCGTCGTCGGGCATTGCCCCGGATCAAGAAGAACGGATTTGTTTGATTTCGTACACGGCCGAGCAATTCGGCGGACTGCGTTTCGAGACCAGAAATTGATACCCCGGTTCAGCCAGCCGAATTGTCTCGATGGCGCAAGGCATGGTACAATGCCGGAACAGCTATTATTCAAGAGACGCGTGATGGTGTGCTCGCGCTATTGGCAGTGTTGGAAGCGTGGTCGCGTCTCTTGGGCTGGTACGATTACGCTATCAGGCACGATCGCCACGCAGTGTGGGACATGGCTTGGTCGCAGAAGCGCGCCGTGTCAATCGCGCGCCGGCACGTGTTTGACACCGATGGGCGCTGGCTGTAGACAGCCGGTCGAAGTGAGGGCGTCAGTAGAGATCCCCCGATTCTTCATGGATGTGAGAGATGAGAACCACGGCCATCACCGTACTGAAAATCGTGATCAGCGTTGGATTGATCGCGTGGACATTCAGCCGCGTGCCGCTCGCTGAGGTGGGCAGCCAGCTTGCTTCGGCGCGCCCCGGGTACCTCCTGGCCGCGCTGCTGGTCTTCGTGTTAGCCATGATCGTCAACGGCGCGAAATGGCACGTGCTGTTGCGAGCCCAGGGGGTCGTCATCCCCTTTGCGAGGCTGCTCGAGTTCCAATTCATCGGTTTCTTCTTCAACAACTTCCTGCCCTCAGCCAACCTCGGCGGTGACGTCATGCGCGGGTATGGGTTAGCCCGTCTCACTGACCGCCCGGCTGACGCGGCGATCTCCGTGCTGGTGGACCGCATCGTGGGTTTCCTGGCCTATATGAGTTCAGCTGCCATCGCCGGCATCATTGCCGTGAACCTGGTCGGGCGCCAGGATCTGCGCCAGATGGAAGGGGTAGCCCTCCTGGCGGCGTTAGCGTCCGCGCTGGTGCTGGCGATGCTGCTCAGCCGGCGGCTGCGCGCACTCATCACGCGGCTTTTCGGCTGGCGCCCTCTCGCGCCATTGGCGCGGACATGGGGCCACGTTTCGCAGGCCCTGGACGCTTACCGCTTCCGCTTGCGGGCCGTGGGGATCGCGTTTGGGATTGCCGTCCTCGGCCTCCTGTGCACGGCGCTGGTCAACTGGCTCGTCTCGCAGGCCATGGGTGGCCAGATGCCGCTGCTTGCCATCTTCTTGTTCAACCCGTTGATCGCGCTGGTCATGACGCTCCCGATCTCCATCGGCGGCCTCGGCGTCAGCCAGGCGGCCTATCCCTTCTTCTATGTCCCGATAGGGGTGAGCGCCGACCACGCGCTGGCTGTCTCGCTGCTCATGCAATTGACGCAGCTGCTCGCCAGCCTGCCCGGTGGTCTCTTCTGGTTACGCACCCGGCGCGCCACAAGAGCCTCTGGCCCTTCTGTATCGGGAATTTAGCGACGTGTGTATGGAAGAAAGAGGATTACAGAGAATGACTTCACGGATTCTATTTGTCTCCCAGGAACTGAGTTACGAACCCCAGGGCATCATGTCGCTCTCGGCGGTGCTGAAGCAGGCCGGGCATGAGGTGGCGCTCACCGTGGCGACCGAGGAAGACCCGGTGGCGCGGGCCGTCAGCTACCAGCCCGATATCCTGGCCTACAGCGTGATGACCGGCTCGCAGGCGGGGTATCTGGCGTTGAACCAGCAGTTGCGCGCCGCGCTCGCCCCGATCCGCAGCGCCGCGGGCAAGCAGCCGATCTTCTCGGCTTTCGGCGGCCCGCACCCCACCTTCTTCTCCCAGATGATCGAAGAGCCGGGGGTGGATGGCGTCTGCCGCGGCGAGGGTGAGGGCGCGCTGCTCGATCTGGCCGACTGCCTGGCCCAGGGCGCGCTCGGCCCCGAGATGTCGAACTGGTGGTTCAAGCTGGACGGGCATATCGTCAAATCGCCGGTGCGGCCGCTGGTGCGCGAGCTTTCGACCCTGCCCACCCCCGATCGCGCCCTGGTCTATGATCGCCATCCCCAGCTCGCGCAGAGCGCCATCAAGCACTTCATCACCTCGCGCGGCTGCCCGTTCAACTGTAGCTATTGTTTCAACCACGCGCTCCACGAACTGTATCCGCGTGAGCGCCGGCACTACCGCCGCACGGTAGACGATGTGATCGGTGAGGTGCAGACGGTGCGTGCCCGGTGGCCGCTGGAACATGTGGTGTTCGTGGATGATCTCTTCATCGTGGACAAAGTCTGGCTCAAGGAGTTGGCTGAAAAATGGCCGGCTGCCGTCGGCCTGCCCTTTTTCTGCAACGTGCAGGCCAGCCTGGTGGTCAAACAGCCCGAACTGCTGACCTTGCTCAGGCAGGCCGGCTGCCATACCGTGAGCATGGGCATCGAGTCGGCCGACGACCGCATCCGCACCGAACTGCTCCACCGGCGGATGACCCGCGAGGAGATCGTGACCGCCGGCCGCCTGGTGCGCGAGACCGGAATGCACGTCACCGCCACCAATATCCTGGGGCTACCCACCAGCACGCTCGAAGATGACTTCGCGACGATGCACCTCAACAGAGAGGCGCAGATCAGCTACGCCCACGCGTTTCTCTTCCAGCCCTATCCGGGCACGGAACTGGGTAAATTTGCCCGCGACAAGGGGCTGGTGCCCGGCACGCTGGACGATTTTAGCGAGGTCGCCTGGGAACGCTCCATCCTGACCTTCGAGAGCAAGGAGGCCAAGACGCGCGTCGAGCACTTGCAGCGGTTGTTCGGCATCGGCGTCGAATGGCCGCGGCTGGAGCCGCTCATCCGCCGGCTCATCAATCTGCCGCACAACCTCGTGACCGATACCCTCTTCTGGTGGGTCCACAAGCTGCATAAGGGCTACGCGATCTACCGCCGCGTGCATCCGATCAGAATGCACCCGACCGAGTTGTTCAAGCTGACCAGGCACTATATTCGACTGCGAGGCTAGGGGTAACTGCTCAGCCAGGCAGTGAGAATGGTCTCGATAGCGCCCGGAGGGGCCGCCTGAGCAGTTACGACCAGTCCATATTTATGGTACAATTGCGCCGTTGTTCTGTGCTTTTTGTATCCACGTGAGGTGAGCGATGTCATTCCGTCTGGCGGATCGGCTGCTGGCTGCGCGGCGACGCTATTTCGTCGGTCGCATAGCCGAGCGCGAGCTCTTCCGGACGGCATTGGCCGCGGCTGACTTGCCGTTCCTCGTGCTGTATGTCTTGGGGTCGGGTGGCATGGGCAAGTCCTCGCTCCTGCGCGAGTTCAGCAGCATCGCCACGGAGACCCAGGTCCCAGCCTGCTACCTGGACGCACGCAACTTTGAGCCAGCGCCGGAAGCGTTTCTGAACGCGTTGCGGGCGACTCTGCCCATCATGCCCAACGAGACATCGGCGCCCTTTCCGACTGTTGGCGGGGGGCGACAGGTGATCCTGGTAGACACGTATGAGCTGCTGGCGCCGCTGGACAACTGGCTGCGCGAGGTGTTCCTGCCGCAACTGCCGGAGAACGTGCTGGTCGTGCTGGCCGGCCGCAACCCGCCCGCGCCGGCCTGGCGAGCCGATCCAGGCTGGCAGACGTTGCTGCGGGTCTTGCCCCTGCGCAATCTCAGCTCCGAAGAGAGCCGCGCGTATCTGCGGCAACGCAACGTCCCCGAAGATCAATGTCAGGCCGTCCTGACCTTCACCCATGGCCATCCCCTGGCCCTGTCATTGGTGGCAGAAACGTTCGCCCAGCGCCCGGCCGTCATCTTTCAGCCGGAAGCTGCGCCCGACATCATCAAGACCCTGTTGGAACAGTTCGTGCAGAAAGTGCCCGGCCCCGCCCATCGCGCCGCGCTCGAAGCCTGCGCGTTGGTGCGGCTGATCAGCGAGCCGCTGCTGGCGGAGATGCTGGCCCTGCCCGATCCCCACGAGTTGTTCGATTGGCTGCGCGGCCTGTCATTCATCGAGTCGGGGCCGCTGGGCCTCTTTCCGCACGATCTGGCCCGCGAGGCGCTGGTGACCGACCTGCGCTGGCGGCATCCCGATTGGTACAAAGAACTGCACCGGCGAGCGCGCAGCTTCTACGTCGGCCGGCTGGGCGCCGAGCAGCGCGATGCGCAGCAGCGGCTGCTGTTCGATCTCGTCTTTCTGCACCGTGAAAACCCGGCGGTCCGGCCCTTCTTCGAGTGGGCCGAGGGGGGCAGCATCCTGCCGGATGCCGCGCGCGCAGCCGATTGGCCGGCGCTGGCCGCGATGGTCAGCAAACATGAGGGCGCGGACTCGGCGCGTTTGGCCACTCATTGGCTGGCGCGGCAGCCCGAGAGCTTCCTGGTATTTCGTGACGCGCATCAGGAGCCGATCGGTTTCATGGCGATGATCGCGCTGGAGCGCGCCGCTCCCCAGGATCTCCAGGCCGATCCCGCGGCGCAGGCGGCGTGGACCTACCTGAACAGACACGCGGCGCTGCGGCCCGGCGAAAGGGCCACCCATTTCCGTTTCTGGATGGGCGAAGAGACCTATCAGGCGGTCTCACCCGTGCAAAGCCTGGTTTTCATCCAGGCGGTCAGCCACTACCTCACCACGCCCGGCCTCGCCTACACCTTCTTTCCCTGCGCGCAGGCCGATTTCTGGGAGATGGTGTTGGCCTATGCCGACCTGGCCCGGCTGCCCGAGGCGGGGTTTGTCATGGGGGAGCGGGCTTACGGTGTGTATGGGCACGATTGGCGGGTTGTGCCGCCGGCCGCCTGGCTGATGTTGCTGGGTGAGCGGGAAGTGGGCGCGCCTGCGACGGCCGTTGCAGCGGCGAAATTCGCTGAGCCGATCGTCGTGCTCAGCCAGTCCGATTTCGCCGTCGCGGTGCGGGATGCCTTGCGCGACTTCGTGCGGCCCGACGTGTTGCGCGGGAACCCGCTGATGCGCTCGCGGCTGGTGCTCGACGCGGTCCGCCATGCTGCGCCGGCCGACCGGGCAGTGGCTTTGCAGGCGCTCATCAAGGAGGCCGCTGACGCGCTGCAGGCCTCACCCCGGGATCTCAAACTCCACCGGGCGCTGCATCACACCTATTTTCAACCCGCGCCGACCCAGGAACGCGCGGCCGAATTGCTGGATTTACCCTTCAGCACCTATCGCCGCCACCTGATGGCCGGCATCGCCCAGGTGACGGCGGTGTTGTGGCAACGGGAAGTGGGCGGGTGAAAGGACAAAGGAGGATTCGATGCCGGATCAGGACGACCGCCATGAAACGCTTGCGCGTCTGGCCGCGCAATTGACCGACGCCTGGAATTCGCACGATCCCCAGCGCGTGGCGGCGCTTTGCGCGGCGGATTACGAGGGGGAGAACATCGGTGAAGCCGCGCCGCACCGCGGGCCGGAGGGGATGGCCGCCTCGGTGGCGGCCTACCTGGCGGCGTTCCCCGACATCCATTTCACGGTGGAGGATGCCGTCATTCAGGGCGAGCGCGTCGTCCAGGTATGGCGGGCGCACGCCACCCATAGCGGCCCGTTGATGAACATCCCCAGCACGGGACGGCGCATCACCGTGCGCGGCGCCTCACTCCTGACGTTCCGAACGGGCAAGCTCTTGCGAGCGACCTACATCTGGGATGTGGCCGGGCTGCTGCGAGAGATCGGACTGTTGCCGGAACTCTAACCCCCTGTTCAGAAGGCCCCCTTGCAAAAGTGCGGTTGCCGTTGATGGCAGCCGCACTTTTGTTTCCCCATTCGGCGGCCGGCCGGGGCGCGCAAATGAGCGCCAAGTGAACAAAAAATGATCTGGTGAATGAGCAACGTTCGGGCGTAAGATCAGTCCATCGCTGCCGAGCGCGGCTCGATGATCTCATTCAGGGAGCGTCTACATGTCGGTCCAGGCAAGCGCGACCATGCCGGGCGAGCGTTTAGTGACAGACCTCATCGCGGCCTGGAACACCCATGATCTCGATCTGGCTGCGGCCTTCTTCGCCCCCGATTGTGTGAATAACGATGTGGCCCTGGCCCAGCCGCAGCAGGGTCGCGCAGGCATCCGCCGGGCGCTGGCGGGTTACTTCCAGGCGATCCCCGATGTGACCTTCACGCTGAGTGACTTGATCGTCGCGGGGGAACGCGCCGTGGCGCTCTGGACTGCGCGAGGAACCCATCTGGGCACGCTGATGAACATCCCGGCCAGCGGCCGCCACGTGACGGTGCGCGGGGTCTCAACCTTCACCCTGCAAGAGGGCCAGATCACAAAAGCGGACTTCATCTGGGATGTGGCAGGCCTCCTGCGGGCCATTGGCCTGCTGCCAGAGCTGTGAAGTGAGCAAAAAGTGAGCAGCTTTCGGTCTGGTGATTGACCAGCCGGAAGCAGTAGACTCAAGGTGTCTGAGCGATCGGCCAGCACATTAGTGACCGTTACCGATCCACCAAGTTACCAAGTTACCAATTCAGGAGGCATTCCATGTCCAACAAATCCGTCTCGCTCAAGTTCTTCGAAACGTATGGCAATCAACACGATGTGGAGGGGTGTATGCCACTCTTCAGCGAGGATCTTGTCGTCTACACGACCAGTGCGCCAGGGCCGCTGGATCTCGCGGGCTACAAACAGCTCGGCTCTGCCTTTCTCGCCGGGTTTGCCGACCTTCACGAGACCGTCCTGGAGCAGTTCGAGGACGGCAATAAGGTCGTGAGTCGGGTGGCATGGAGCGGAACGCACACGGGGACGCTCAACGGCATTCCGCCCACGGGACGGTCCTTCCAAAACGAGTCCATCGTGATTGACACCGTGGTGAACGGAAAAATTGCGGAGCGCCGGGAAGTCAGCGACATGCTCGGCATGCTCCAGCAGCTCGGGCTCATCCCGGGGTAGCAGTCCGCGTGATGGTGCGCGGGGTCTCAACTTTCACCCTGCACGATGGCCAGATCACAAAAGCGGACTTCATCTGGGATGTGGCGGGCCTCCTGCGGGCAATCGGCCGACAATGGCTCTGACCATTTTGCCAATCTACCAATCTGTCAGCTACCAACTCTAGGAAAGGAGAACAATTCCTATGTCAACAGTCGAGACGAACGTGCAGGTCATTCAGAAGGTCTACGAAGCGTTTGGGCGCGGCGACGTTCCAGCCGTTCTCGCCTATGTCGACGAGAATGCCACCTGGATCAATCCGTATGGGCAAGGCCGTTTTCCCGGTCAATGGGGCAAACCCTGCCGCGGTCATGCGGAGATCGTGGAGTTCTTTAGGGCCCTCAATGAAGCCGTAGAGGTGCGCGGGTTCAATCCCTTCGAAATTGTCGCACAAGACAGCAAAGTGGTCGTGCTCATCAAGTGGAACGGCCTGGTCAGGCAGACCGGGAGACCCTTTGATGTCCTCTTGGTGCACATCTGGACGTTGCGCAACGAGAAAGTTGTCGACTACATCGGCCTTGACGACGCAACGGCCTATCCGTTCTGAGAGTTCGACTCATACTACTGGAGGCAAACGATGCGTGGCACACTGAATGATTTCCCGATTGACGTTGAGATCCCATCTGTGACGATCCGCCATGTCGAATGGGGTGGCATGATCATTGAACGTGGCGAGACACGGCAGGAGGCCGACCCAGGGCCGCTGTTCGCCGGCCTGCCGGACGACCGCTGCCAGTGTCCGCACTGGGGTTATGTCGTGAAGGGCCGCATGCGTTTTCGGTTTGCCGACCGGGAGGAGGTCTACAGCGCGGGCGATGCCTACTACGCGCCGCCGGGCCATCGGCCGGTCCTGGAGGCCGGCTGCGAGTATGTCGAGTTCAGCCCGATTGGGCCGTGGGCACAGACGATGGAGGTCGTTGGGCGCAACATGCAGGCCATGACCTCCAGAGGATAGCGAACTTCACCATTCAAGGAGACCCAACATGGAAAGCAAGAACATAAAGACCCTGCGCAACGCCCATCAGGCGTTCAGCGCCAAGAGGCTTGACCAGTCCCAGCAGACAGTGGCTGAGCGGGTACGCTTCACCGATCACGGCCGCGCCAAGTTGTGAACAGCCGGGGCGAGTTCCGAGGCTGGATGGAGAGTCACTTCGCCATGTCATCGGACATGCGCATCGTTGACGCCCGCTACATTGACGCCGGCGACTACGTCATCGCCCAGTTCCGCGGTCGGCATCCAGGATGGCCCGCTGCTGGCGTTCCCAGCCAGCGGTAAGTCCTTCTCGCTGGACGTGTGCGAGGTGTGGCATTTCGACGCCGATGGCCTGACCGACGAGGGGCACAACTATTCGGACGGATTGGGGCTGCTGATGCAGTTGGGCCACCTGCCGGCGCCGCAACCCGCGTGACCCAGGAGAAAGGTATTCCATGAGCGACAATCTCGCAACCATCGGCGCGATCTACGAAGCATTCGGTAAGGGCGACATCCCGACCATCCTGGGCCACTTGGCCGACGATGTGCGCTGGGAGGAATGGGCCGACAATACCGCCCAGAAGGCGGGCGTCCCCTGGCTGCAAGCTCGGCACGACAAAGCCGGCGCGCTGGAGTTCTTCCAGGTCATGGGTAGCCTGCTTCAAGTCACCGAACTGCGCATCCTGTCGTTGATGGCGGGCGGCAATCAGGTGGCGGTTGAGTTTGTGATCGCCTGCGATGTGAGGGGAACCGACCGACGCTATCGCGACGAAGAGATCCACTTGTGGACGCTCAACGACGCGGGCAAGGTCGTCCGGATGCGGCACTATGCGGACACGGCCAAGCACATCGCGGCGGCCCAGGGCTGATCGGATAGCGGCTCGTGCAGGTAACTTTAACGTACGTAAGGACGAATACGATGATCCGGGCGAGTTGGATGGATGAGGCGACCCGGCATGACATCCGGAAGCGCAGCACGGCCAGGGAGCGAATCTGGGGCGCCTTGCGGATCGCCGCGATGGTTGCGATCGTTTCGCTGTGGGGAGTCCAGGTGGGGCCAACTTCGACTTCTGCCACCTCATCTGTTCGAGAGGATACACCTGCAATGGGCGACTCAGGTACGAGCCATGTCTGCGCAAACCGTTCTCAAGCCGCAAGAGCCGCCGTTCGACCCGGAGCGCGTCGCCTATCTCGAGGCGGCTGGCGGGCATACTATGACCGCAATTGGCCGCCGTTTTCGGGCTGATGGTGCAGATGAATCGCGAGCAGTTCCGCATGGCGCTGCCGACTGCGGTCGTGGCGGCCATTGACATCGTGCGGGCCAGCATCGCCTTTGCGCCGGTAGACAACGACGTGCCGGGGGCCACCGCGCACCTGCAGCGCTTCTACGAAAAGGCACGCCGTGCTCGTGGCCTGCAAGCCGACGCGCACACGCTGGCTGCTCTGGAGGTGGATTATTGGGTCGTCCACCGCCGGCTGGCGCTCGAACGCAAGCAAGCGCCGAACCACACAGGCGACATCGAACCGATGGTCGCGCCACTCCGCCCGGCTGCACGCCGCGCTGTTCGACGCGCCGCCGGAGGCGATCCGCCGCTCGGCCGAGCAGCGAGCAGATGCGGCCGCAAGGGTGGACCGCATCACGGGCGGCTATTCGACCGACGTGGCCGAGGACTGGCGGCAGGTCGAGGCGCACCTCCGTGAGGCGTATGGCAGCCTGCGGTGACGCACCTGTCGTATGGGCATTCAATTGGGGATTGAGATGACCACAAAACGCGCCGAGACCGTCATCGTGGGCGGCGGGCAGGCCGGGCTGGGCCACCAGCTATTGGCTCAAGCAGCACGGCCGCGAGCACATCGTCCTGGAGAAGGCCGACCGGTCCGGCCACGCCTGGCGGCAACGTTGGGACAGCTTCACCCTGGTGACGCCCAACTGGACGTTCCGGCTGCCGGGCGCGGAGTACGCCGGCGATGACCGGGATGGGTTCATGCCACGCGATGAGATCGTAGCTGCCTTCGAACACTACGTGGCCGGCCACGCTCTGCCGGTGTCGTTTGGGGTGGACGTGACCGCGGTCGAGCCACTGACCGATCGTCCCGGCTATCGGGTGCGCACGACCGCAGGCGATTTCGCGGCGCAAAACGTGGTGATCGCCACTGGCCTCTTCCAGCGCGCCAAGATCCCCGCGTTTGCGGCCGAACTACCGACAGATGTGCTGCAACTGCACTCCGAGGGTTACCGCAACCCGACGAGCTTGCCGCCCGGCGCCGTACTCGTGGTCGGCAGCGGCCAGTCGGGCTGCCAGATCGCCGAGGAGCTGCACAAGGCCGGCCGGCGGGTCTTCCACAGCGTGGGCGGCGCCGGCCGTGCGCCGCGGCGCTATCGCGGCAAGGATACCTACGAGTGGCTGACCCTGGCTGGCTTCTTCGACCGCACGCCCGACATGCTCCCCTCGCCCCAAGCGCGGTTCGCAGCTAATCCGCACGTCTCCGGCGCGGGCGGCGGGCACGATCTCAACCTGCACCAGTTCGCCCGCGATGGCGTGACGCTGTTAGGCCACCTGACGGGCGCAAGCGATGGCCGGCTCGGCATGGCGCCCGATCTGCACGAATCCCTGGCCAAGTCTGACCAACTCGAAGCCCGCGTGTCGGCCTGATTGACAGCTATATTGCCCGCAACGGGTTGGCTGCGCCGGAGGAACGACGGGTTGGGCTGCGAGACGGCTACGACCAGCCGATCATCACAGAACTGGACGTGCAAGAGGCTGGAATCACGACGGTGATCTGGGCGGCGGGCTACAACTTCGACTTCGGCCTGGTGAAGCTGCCCGTGACCGACGCTGATGGCTTTCCGCTGCAACAGCGCGGGTGACAGCCTACTCCGGCCTCTATTTCGTCGGCATGCCCTGGCTGCACACGCAAAAATCCGGCCTGCTGTTGGGCGTGGGCGACGATGCCGGTTCATCGCCGGGCATATCGCAGGGGGATGAGCAATCAGAATGAGCAATCAGAATGAGCAATCCATTAAGAACAGGAGAGTACACGATGTTACTGGTACGTGATGTCTTTCAGGCAAAGTATGGTCGGGGCGATGAACTGGTCGCCCTTTTCGGGGAGATCGCCGAGCATTGGCGGCATGGCCAGCACAGTATTGAGTTGCGCGGCAACCGCACTCTGACCGATGCGAGCGGCCCCTTCTTCACGGTCGTCACCGAAATCGAAGTGGCCGATTTCGCGGCGTGGCAGCAGTTCATCGCCGAGGAGTTCGCGATGCCGGAGTTCGGCGATTGGTTCGCCCGCATGATGCCGCTCGTTGAGTCGGGCCGGCGGGAGTTCTACAACATCGTGGCGTAGTTCCGTTTGCATCCCACAACCATGAGGTGCCCCTGCAGCCGGCCCCTGGGCGGCGCGCTCTGCCATCAGCAGCGGGACGAACAGAATCGCCGCAATCGCCAGGATGGCGGCCTGCCCCCCTTCTGCGTGAAGGATCGGGCTAGCGGGGCGGGTTATTGTCTGTTATCCTCGATACTCCCAAACTTGCCTGAGTTTCCCTGTCACGTATTCGTAGGCTTCGGCGTCCGCCTCGGCATCGCGCCGTAGGACCGCCCCTGCTATGAGATCGGCAACCTGCAACGGTTCGCTTCGGGAGCGCTTGACCAGGATGCGCTTGAAGCTACGCGGGATGCTTCTGGCCGTCATGAACCGGCGTAGCTCCGTCCGCTGTGTGGCGGCTGAGCCGAATTCGTCCAGAATCAAGGTTGCGCCTTCACGTTTGTCCTGGGGAATCAGCCGGATCAGCTCAGTCACGAAGTAGAGGTAGAAGTCCAGCCGGGCCGATATCTTACCTTGACAGTTGTCACGTGGCGCGTTACAATCCACGCATGATCAGAACGTTTGCCGTCGGTGATGCCTACGAAGTTGAGATTGCGGACTATCATTGAGGTGTAAGAACGATGGCAATCGCGAACACAGATCAACGGCAGACTCCACCCACGCATCCCGGCGAGATGCTGCGCGAGGATTTTATGCCAGACTACGGATTGACTGCCAGCGGACTGGCTGCGGCGTTAGGCGTATCGCGCCAGACCATTCACGAGCTGTTGCGCGAGGAGCGGGCGATCACGCCGTTGATGGCGCTGCGCCTGTCCCGCCTTTTCGGCAACTCCGCTGCGTTTTGGCTCAACGCCCAACAGGCCAGGGACCTCTGGAAGTTGGCGCGGCGTAGCCAGGCGGACCTGATGCGCATCCAACCGTTAGCGGTTCCTGCCTAGCCAGCAACACCTCTGGGCGCACGCTGTGTACTCCTCTGGCGCCGCTCTCGAAGAACTCCGCATGGAAATTCCTGGGATTTCCCAGCCGGAGCCTCCTATGCCCGCCGACTGGACGCAGTTCGCCGATCTGTTGACCGCCCTCCTCTACCGCATCAAGGACGCGGCCGAGACGACGATTTTGAGTTGTCGCGGCCGGTGTCCGAAGGATAGTATCCAATCGGATACAATGCTTGTTGATGAACACTTTCCTTCACTCTGAGGTCTATCTGCTTCTGTTGGGCGGCGATAAGTCGTTGCAGAAACGAGAGATCAGGCGCGCTATTCAACTGGCGCGAACTTTGGATAATCGGCAGTCTATGATGGAGTCGGCGCACTTGGTCATGCCCTGTCGCTGACGCAGCGCTTTGACGGCAACAACTGGGAATGGTAGAATGGAACCAGGATGAAGGCAACAAGCTATGAGCGGATCAAATATGAACAACTCCTCAGAGACCAATTGGGCGCTGGTTGACTCGTTGACAGATGAGATGATTGACCGGTCAGAGGTTCCGCTGCTGGACGAGTCGTTCTTCGCCAGAGCCGTCTGGCGGATGCCCGAAGGCCAGGTAGTGGTTGTTGTGCCTGTGGATCCGGATCTACTCGCTTGGTTTCAGGCGCAAGGCAGCGAGAAGAGCGCATGATCGCCGCGCTTCGCATCTATGTGGAGGCGCACAAGCATATTGCGCCCCACCCGGAACTCATGGCAGCCTAGCGGACTTGCATCAGATTGGCTACACTGGGGTGAGACGCAACTACAGATTTCGGTGGCGTTCGTGGTCACGGCGCCGTGTAGAGGCGAGCAGCGCTGGCAGATGGTGCGACACCCCCGGATGGCGACAGGCATGGCGGCCGCTGTGGAGCGCAAGGCTCAGCTTCGACCAGCCGGCGCCACCGCCAGACGAGGTGCTGGCCGAGTGCATCCACTTCTTCCCGGTTACCGCGACACCGACCTGCCCCCATCCACGGCCGCCTCGAGGGACTCTGGGTGCCGGAAGAACAGACGTGGACATGAAACTCCACCGCGGCAAAGCATCGGCGCGCTCTATCCACGTTCCTCCGCTGCTTGTTCTATCCCGTAGCCGCTTTCGACGAGTTCCTTCAAGCGCTGGACGAAACGCGCGGCGGGCGCGCCGTCCACCAGGTCATAGTCGAAGCTCACGCTGAGGCTCAGGTACTCAGGTATCTCATGGCTGCCACGACGTCGGACATCCGCCCCGAATCGTTCAACCACCTGTTCCAAATGCAGCCGCCGGCCGGTTTCCTGTGCGGAATTCCAGGCGCCTGGCTGGAGCGACGCCTCTATCTCCCTTCGCAGCCGCGCGGCCTCGGCGCGGGCGTCGGGAAAACCGGAATAGCGGCTCGCGAAGGCCAGCATTTCCGCCGCCTGCAGTTCCTTGCCTTCCCTTCGCAATAACTCCGCCAGCCCGATGAAAACGTAGGCAACGACGGGTTCGCTCTGAATGTTTACGGCAATTGCGAGCGCCTCATGGTAGAACTCCTTCGCGTCCTGAATCCTGCCGGTGGCGCAGGCGATCCGCCCTGACATCGTCAGGGTTTCCACCATCCCGCCCTTGTTTCCGATCTCGCGGCGATGGATGAGGCTTTCCCCTGCTGAGCTTTTCCGCCTCGGTTGCCTTGCCCAGGGCAAGCGTCGCCCGACTGAGCAAATGGAGCGCCAATGCCTGGCTTTCCTTGTCTGCAATTTCTTCGTAAATGGCAAGGCTTTGTGCCAATTGACGGCGAGACGCGGCATACGCGCCCCGGATGTATGCGACGTTTGCAAGAGAGACGTTGAAATGGGCGGCCAGGCGACGATTGCCGAGCGTTTCGGCCAGTTGTAAACCCGACTGAGACGTTTCCGACATTGCCCTCGAAATCGCCCAACATATACAGCGCGCCGCTTAAACTCAGGAGGAATTTGCCAGCGCCGACTGGTCGTTCAACCTGCGGCGAATTTCAACGGCTTCCTAAGCTAAATCCCTGCGCCTGTTCGGAGTCTCCCGTCAGCTGGCGGCAGCGCCCAACTGGTCGAGCGCAAATGCCGCCTCAGCCTCCTCTCCCATGCATACTGGCGCAACACTTCGTGGATGGAGTAGCGCCCTTCCGGGTCGCGCACGAAAGAGCGGTCGGTCAACGATGCCAGCAGGGAAGACGGGCAGTCCGCCACAGCCTGCGCGGCGGGAAGGGTAAACCCGCCGAGGAACGTCGAAAGGCGCAGGAAGGCGTTTTGCTCTTCCGCCGTGAGGCGCGCCCAGGAGGAATCGAAAACCGCGCGCAGGCTTCTTTGTCGTTCGGGAATGTCGCGTTGGAACGTGGCAAGAAAATCCAGGCTGCGGGCGATCTCGCAGGAATTCAACCAGGATGTCGGCGAAGTCGAGCAGGTGTTCGAGATTGTCGAGAACCAACAGGAGTTCGTGCGCCTGAAAGAATTTACCGAACTGCGTTTTGGGACCATCTGTGCCTGAGAGAAGGAGCCAAGGGGAACATCGTTCAGCGCGATCTCCACGCCACCGAAGAGATGGATTTTGAGCTCTTGCATCATGGAGTCCCCCAATAAACGATCTCTAAACGATGCCGTGCTATGATGGGGCAAGTGTAGCACGAATTCGAGAGGTAAGCCAGTACACATGTCTCAGCATTCCAAGAGCCGGCCAGGCCGCTATCGCATCTTCGTGCTCAGCCTGTGGGAGGCGGCCAGCAGCGTCCCGGGCGGACCGGCGGACCGGCGCATCAGCCTGGAAGACCCGCAAACGGGCCGGCGGACCGGCTTCACCTCCCTGGACCAGCTCAGCGCGCACCTGATGGCCTGGATGAAGGGAGGTGAGCCAACAGAACAACACATCGAACGCGAACTATCGGACAACATCGAACAGTAATCGGTTGTGTACAGCCACATCACCATCGGTGTCACAGGGCTGCCGTTCCTGCGGCAGGCGAAGACAGAGTAGGAAATGAGGTTGTCCCGCAGGCTGGCTAACCCCCTGCGGGACGATCAAGATGAATGGCAATTTGCCAAAGGAGATGAACAGATGACCACACCTAACACCCCGCCCGCCGTCCCGCCTCAGGCCCGCTTCTTCCAGTGGGTGCAGGGCTGGGCGAGCCTGATGCTCTGCCACAGCCTCGTCAAGACCGGCGTGATCGAGCAGATGGCCGGCCAACCCCGCACCGTGGATGAGATCGCCGACGCGTGCGGCCTGCACCGGGACACGCTCTACCGCGCCCTGCGCATGACGACCACCCTCGACATCACCGCCCGCGAGGGCGACCGCTACGCGCTCACCAACCTGGGCCGGATGATGCTCAAGGACACGCCCGGCAGCATGGTCAACGGCATTCAGATGATGGGCACAGAAGGCTACCAGCGCCCCTGGCAGAACTTTGCCTACAGCCTGGCCACCGGTGAGAGCGCCTTCACGCATGTGATGGGTATGCCCTTTTTCGACTATCTGGAGCAGTACCCGGAACTGGGCCTGCCCTTCCAGCAGCAAATGGCGATCTATGCCCAGATGACCGACCCCGCTCTCGTGCCGGCGTATGACTTCTCCCCGTTCCGCACTGTCTGCGACGTCGGCGGCGGCCAGGGCGCCTTCCTCAAGCGGGTCATGGAAGCCAACCCGCATCTGCGCGGCATCCTTTTCGATATGCCGGGCGTGGTTGCGAACCATGTGCTGGGCGAGATCGATGACCGGGCCGAGGTGGTGGCCGGCAGCTTCTTCGAGCGTGCCCTCGGCCGACCTGCTGATTTTGAAAGCCGTGCTGCACGACTGGTCCGATGCGAAGTGTGCGGTCATCCTCGAACGCTGCCGGCAAGCCATGCAGCCCGGTTCGAAATTGCTCATCATTGACCGGGTGATCGCTGAGCCGGTGGACGCGATGAGCGCGTTCTACGACTTGCACATGCTGGTGCAGATCGGCGGACGGGAGCGCACGGCCGAGGAGTTCCGCGCGCTGCTGGCAAACGCCGGCCTGCAGATGCAGCGCATCATCGTCCCGACCGAATCGCCGATGTTCCCGCTGCGTTTAGTGGAGGCGGCGCTGTAGCCGGGCGCTCGCCAAAGGCTCAGGGCAAGTGCTGCCCCTGACCCACGCGGATAGCCAGTTCATTCTCTATGTCCACCAGTGGCCGCTGCGCTGGTACGACCGGCTGATCTGGGCGCTGTTCGGCTTCGGGCCGATGCAGCCCGGTGAGGTAGAAGCGGACTTCGGCCCCCATTTTTACATCGAGAAGCTGATGGAAAACTGCTGCGGCTCCGGCTTCCTGGCCGGCGAGGCCGCGTATCTGATGGCTCGCAAAGGAGGGACGGCATGAACACCCAATTCCGCCGCGAGATCAAGCTGCTCCTGCAAGCCGGGCTGTTGATCTTTTCCTTCACCGTCGTCGTCGGCATCCTCAACGGCCTCGATGCGATGGAGTTCGCCCGCCCGATGCTGATGGCGCACGTCCACGCCGGCACGCTGGGCTGGATCACCCTCGGCTTCATCGCCGCCTGCCTGTGGATCTTCTGTGAGGGGCGAACGGTCAGCGGCTGGCGGGCGTCCGCCCCGCGCTGGCTGGGGGTGGTCACCGCCCTGTCCATCATCTTCTACGCTTACGCCTTCTACACCGGCAACCTGGATCTGCGCCTGGCCGGAGGCAGCCTCACCCTGGCGGCCCTCCTGGGCTTCTACGCCTGGATCGTGGCGATGCTGCGCGGCGCGCCCCTGAGCACGCCTCGGCTGGGCATGGCCGCCGCCGCCACCACCCTGACCATCGGCGCCATCCTGGGCGTGTTGATGGGCATCTGGCTCAAAGGCTGGCTGCCCTCGCTGTCCGATAGCCTGTTCCTCACTCACCCGACCACGATGGTGGTGGGCTACCTGGTGTTGGCCGGCATGGCCCTCAGCGAATGGCGGCTCGACCCGGAGTCGGCGCAGAAGCGGGCCAGCAAAGCCGGTTGGGCGCAGGTGATCCTGCCCTTCATCGGCGGTGTGATCATCACCTTCGGCGCCCTGGCCAACGACCCCATGCTGATCGGCCTGTACATTCCCTTCCAGGTCATCGGCATCATCATCTACCTGGTACGGCTGGGGCCGAAGATGCTGGCCGTGCGCTGGCTGGCGGGCGGCCCGGCCCGGCACTATGCCATCAGCGCCTTCTTCCTCGTCGCCAACTTGGCCCTGATCACCACCATGATCGTCAGCTTCATCACCGGCGCCTATGGCGACCCGCCGGACTTCTCCAAGATCCCCTTCTGGATGGTCTTTGCCATGAATCACGCCATGTTCATCGGCGTGATGACCAACGGGCTGTTGGGCCTGGCGGCGGAGCTGGCGAGCGGGCGGCGTTCGCTGTGGCCGTGGGCCGATCACGTCATCTTCTGGGGGATGAACGTGGGCCTGGTCGGCTTCGTCGTGGGGTTGATGCTGCAGTCCGCGCCGGTCAAGCAGGTCTTCGCACCGATCATGGGCACGGCGATCCTGATTGCCATCATCACCTATCTGCTGCGCCTGCGCGCCGCGCCGGGAACGGCGACGTAACCGCCTGCGGAGTCAGGTTGAACCCATTCCAATCATTTCATGTAAGGAGATAAGGTCTCATGCAACTCATCTTGATCATCTTGCGCTTGATTCACATCGCTGCCGGCACATTCTGGGCGGGCAGCGCCCTAATGCTGGCCCTGGTCATCCTGCCGGGGGCGCGCAAGGCCGGGCCGGGCAGCGAACGGCACTTGCCTATGGCTGCCATTTCCCAGGCCATGGGCATCGCTTCCATGCTGACCACTGCCGCCGGCCTGCTGCTCTACTGGCTGCTCTCCGGCTTCTCCTGGGCCTGGATCAGCAGCCCCCTGGGCATCGGCCTCACCCTCGGCTCCCTGGCCGGGATCGGGGCCTTCCTGCTCGGCACCTTCTCCACCGCCCCCACAGCGGGCAAGCTCGCCGCGCTGGGCGGCCAGATGCAGGTCGCGGGCAGCCCGCCCCAGCCGGAACAACTGGCGGAGATGGGACGCTTGCAGGCCAAGCTGGCCTCCAGCAGCCAATGGAGCACCATCCTGGCCACCGCGGCGCTGGCGCTGATGGCCGTGGCGCGGTATTTGTAAGAGTGACAACTGCGGCTTGCTCGGCCGCTAGACTGCCGTCTGCAGATGAATCGGCTCGATTCCGGCATAGGCTGCCTCGTTCAGTTGGCTAAGCTCCCAGTTCTCCTGCATGTTGAGCCAGAAGCGGGGATTCTGCCCGAACAGTCTGCCCAGCCGCATAGCCATGTCAGGCGTCATACCCCGCTTGCCGCGGCAGATGTCGCTGATCTTGGATTGCGCCATGCCCAGGCGCTCAGCGACCAGGGATTGGGTGATCTGGTTCTGGTCGAGAATCTCTTGCAGGATCTCGCCAGGATGCACTGCGATCGCTCGTCGTGGTGTAATCGTCATACTAGCCTCGATGTCAGCGCCATGATTTTCGCTGCGGCGCTTAGTGGCAGTCGGTAATTTCGACATTCAGGACGTCGATCCCGTTCCATTGGAAGCAAATCCGGTACTGGTCGTTGATGCGAATGCTGTACTGGCCGGTTCTGTCCTCCTTGAGCTGTTCGAGTCGCCAGCCTGGAAACAGCGTCAGGTCAGCGAGCGCAGTCATCGCGCCCAGCTTGCGGGCATCAATGAAGAGGATTTCCCTGCGGACGTGCTTGTACTCGGCCGCGTCCATGTTGCTGCGCAGCGCGGCCGCCGGCCCATGATATCATGGACCGATCCAAAAACTCGATCTGACAGGCAGCAGGCGTTCAAGACGCAAACATCTCGGCCAGCGTCATCAACACCGTTTCCTGGACCTCTTCCGCGATGCGGCCCAGCCGGCGCACTAACCGGAGCTTGTCAACGGTGCGCAATTGGTCGAGTACCACCTGTCCCTCTTTGCCCTCGAAGGTACAGGGAACCCGGGTTGGGTAAGGCCGGCCTTTCGTGGTCATGGGCGCCACGATTACTGTCGCGATGTGGTGGTTCATCTCGTTTGGCGATACGACCAGACACGGCCGCGTTTTCTGTATCTCGCTGCCCAGGGTCGGGTCGAGAAGAACCAGGTAGACATCGAACCGATCCACCGGGCCAGTTACCATTCCCATTCCTCCTCGTCCCAGGTTGTGGCCGTAAGCTGCGCGCCATCCAGCAGTGGATCATCTCCTGCCATCGCCATCGCAACAAACCCTTTGGCCCAGCCCGCGCGGACGCGGCGCGCCGGCCGGATGGAGATCTGTCCGTCGTGTACTTCTAGCTCTACGCTGTCGCCAATCCCAGCCTGCTCTAACAGCGGCTTGGGGATGCGAATCCCCTGTGAGTTGCCGATGCGCACGATACGCGTCTGTATCGCGACTGTCATAGCTTTCCTCCTCAACAGATGTAATTACATTATAATTACCTCAATGACGGGTGTCAAACCGTCAGGGCGGGACATTTCCTCTACGCAATAAGGTAAGGATCGGCATGACAGCGAACTTCTGCGGAAACAACGGTTACGGCTCAATAACCCTGCGTCCAGCCGGCAAAACAAAGGCGCCTGTGCAATAAATGCACAGGCGCCTTTGTTCGAGCGGGAGCGACGGGATTTGAACCCGCGGTCTTCGGCTTGACAGGCCGACATGTTAACCGCTACACCACGCCCCCTTGTCGAGCTGAACTGTGTTCAACCTGACGAACGGCATCTTACCATGCACGGGGGCTTTCGTCAAGTTTTCAGGCGGCAAAGGACGCGGTCACATCAAGCCATGACGCCCGCGATCCGTTCCAGCGCCTCGCTGATGTCCTCCGCGCTGACTTCGTAGTGAGTCACGGCGCGCAGCCGCCGGCCGCCGACGGTGAACAGGCGCACGCCCGCCGCCTCCAGGGCGCTCTGCAGGTGCGCGGGGGTCATGTCCGGGCGAGTCAGCTCGAACATCACGATGTTGGTCTGAGTACGCGCGGGGTCGGCGGCCAGGCCGGGAATCTGACTCAGGCCCGCGGCCAGGCGCTGCGCGTTGGCATGATCGTCCACCAGGCGCACCACCATCTGCTCCAGGGCTACGATGCCGGCCGCGGCAATCACGCCGGCCTGACGCATGCCTCCGCCCAGCAGTTTACGGTTGCGTCGTGCCTGTTGGATGAACCCGTGCGAGCCGCATACCACTGAACCGATCGGCGCGGCCAGGCCCTTCGACAGGCAGAAGGAAACTGAATCAGCGTCGGCTGCCAATTCCCTGACCTCCACGCCCAGCGCCGCCGCGGCGTTGAACACGCGCGCGCCGTCCACGTGCAGCTTGAGCTGATGGCGCCGCGCCAGGGCGCCGACAGCTTGCACATAAGCCACGTCGAGCACCGCGCCGCCGCAGCGGTTGTGCGTGTTCTCCAGGCAGATCAGGCGCGTGCGCGGAAAATGCACATTATCGCCCCGAATCGCTGCCTCGATCTGATCGAGAGCCAACGTGCCGTCCGTCTGATTGGGCACCGTGCGCGGATGGATACCGCCCACCACGGCCGCGCTGCCCTGTTCATAATAGAAAATGTGCGCCTGATCGCCCACGATGATCTCATCCCCGCGGCCGCAGTGCGTCAGCAGGGAGACCAGGTTGCCCATATGACCGCTGGCGACGAACAGGGCCGCTTCCTTGCCCAGCCGCGCCGCGGCCAGCGCTTCCAGCCGCTGCACCGTTGGGTCATCGCCCAGCACATCATCGCCCACCACCGCGTTCGCCATCGCCAGCCGCATCGCCAGCGTCGGCCGCGTAATCGTATCCGAACGTAAATCAATGATCTTCATCACTCATCATTCAGCTCTGAGCATTCAGCATTCAGCATTCAGCATTCTCCTAATACTTCCTCACCACATTCCGATAGGCCAGCGGCTGGCGGCACTGGAAGAGCTGAAACTCCTCGCGCGCCTGGCGCACCAGGTCCAGGTTGATGCGCGCAATGCCGTAGCCTTCGGCGTTGTCTTCCAGGCCGGTGTAGCGTTCGCCGCGCGGGCTGAGCACCATGGAGTCGCCAAAGAACTGGTAGCTCGGCTCCTCGCCCACGCGGTTGGCCGCCGCGACGAAGACCGAGTTTTCGCACGCGCGGGCCACGCAGTAGGCGCGCCATTCGTCCTGATGCGGCAGCTCCCAGTTGGCGCACACCGCCACCACGTCCGCGCCATCCAGGGCCAAGCTGCGCGCCGCTTCGGGAAAGGCCATGTCCCAGCCGACCAGCACGCCCAGGTTGCCCCATTCCGTCTCGAAGACCGGGAAGCGGAAGCCGTTGCGGAAGGCCAGGCGTTCTTCACCCTTGAGGTGAACTTTGCCATAGCTGCCGATCAGTTCCCCGTCCGGCCCGATAACCACCGCGGTGTTGTAGAGCACACTCTCTACTTTGGCCTTGGACACCATGCCGAAGACGACATGGGTGTTGTATTGCGCGGCATCCTTGGCGATGCGGCTGACGGTGGGGCCAGGCACGGTTTCGGCATAGTCGGTGAAGCGCAGGCCACATTCATGGCCGGTGGTGGTCAGCTCCGGGAAAACCACCAGGTCAACCGGCTGCTCGGTGCAAATTTTGTTGATAAAATCGGACATGCGGCGGATGTTCTCGTCCGGTTCGTTCAGAGTTGGTTGAAACTGCACCACGGCAATCGTAATTTCTCGCATGAATCTTTCTCCTCGATGGGTTACAAGATCTGTTCCAGGACGGGCCAGGTGGGGCCGTCCCAGCCGAAGCGGGTCAGGTCAATGCGGTCGTGCTGATCGAACTCGACACCTTCGTCCTCAAGCAATTGGCGCTGGAGCTCGGCGCTGTGCGTTTCACAACTGGTGGTGACGCGAGCATAGTGCGGGCCAGCCCTGCCCAGCACCCGATGCCAGGGCACGGCGCCAGCGGCCTCTTCGTGTGTCAAGCCGTGCAAGGCCCAGCCCACCGTGCGCGCGGCGCGTGGCTCGCCCATCCAGGCCGCCACCTGGCCATAGGTGACCGCGCGGCCGCGTGGAATCAGTCGGGTCAGGACTTTGACGCGCTCGAAAACATTTGCCATCGCTTCCACTCCTCTGGCGTGTTGACATTGACAAAGGACAGGCGCCCAGGGTCGAAGCGCGCCACGTCCGCGGCTGTCACCTGGCACACCTGCACAGCCGCATAAAAAGAGATCATGCGCCGGTCACCCGCCAGCAGATGGCGTTCGACAGCCGGCGTACAGCTGGCCGGCCGATAGACGGCGTGCAGCGGCTCCAGCAGGTCGTTCACCTGCGGCACCACCACATCGTACCCCGCCTGCGCCAGCGTCAACATGAAGCCCAGCAGTGCCGGGTTCAGAAAGGGCATGTCGCAGGCCACCGCCAGTGCCAGGTCGCCGCGGGCCATGCGCAGGCCGGAGTAAAGCCCCACCAGGGCGCTGCGCGCGGGCAGGGCGTCAGGTATCAATCGGGCAGCAAAATCGGCCACCAGGAACTGATAAGCCTCAGGGGTGTTGGTCACGACAATCAGCTCATCGGCCAGCGGGCGCAGGCATGCGGCCGTACGCGCAATCAGCGGCTGCCCGTCCAGGGACAGCAGCGCCTTGTTGCTGCCCATGCGCCGGCTTTCACCGCCGGCCAGGATGATTGCCGAGATGCCAGTCATCGTTAACCGCTCCCAAACAAAAGCCCGCTTGACCGATTGGCCTGTAACTGCGCGCCTGGCGCTCGAGTCAGGCGTGAGTCACTCCCCCTTGTCAGCGGGCCTTTGTCAGACATTTGGGCACAAAAAACCGGCGATTGCCAGGCAACCCCGGTATGTCCCTCAGCGCATGCCCCTACCTACGCATGCGCGTCCATGTACGCCACGGCTTCGCCCACGGTGGTAATCGTCTGAGCTTCTTCGTCGCTGATCTCGCCGCCAAACTCCTCTTCGAAGGCCATAATCAACTCAACCAGGTCGAGTGAATCGGCCTCCAGGTCCTTGCGAAAGCTGGCATCCATCGTGACGCGACTTTCGTCCACGCCCAACTGTTCGACGATGATCGCCTTGATCCGATCGTAAGTGTCGTTCACGTGAGAATTCCTCCCTTTACACGTCTTGCTCGCCAATGATAGCTTGAGAAGTCACAGCGGGGCTACTCAACTTAACCTTTTGACTATTCTAGCAGGGTTACTAGGCACTGTCAATTCAGGCACTTGACAAGGCTATGACCACTTGGTAAGATGGTGACGAACTTCATTCGCCTCACGTCTGGAACACCAGATGACAAACAAAGTTACGGAAGGATACAGACACGCCATGCAGGCAGATCGCGGCCAGCCCCACAAGGAGCGCAAGGCCGACCACATTCGCATCAACCTGGAAGAAGATGTCACTTTCCCCAACCTGACCACCGGACTGGAGTCTTACCGCCTGCGTCACCAGGCGCTGCCGGAGCTTGATTTAGGCGCTGTTGAGTTGCAGCACTCTCTGCTGGGCAAACGCCTGTCAGCGCCGCTTCTGATTTCATCCATGACAGGCGGCACCGCACGCGCACAGGAGATCAATCAACGCCTGGCGGAGGCGGCACAGGCCCGCGGCCTGGCCCTGGGTGTCGGTTCGCAGCGCACGGCGCTGGAGGCGCCTGAGACAGCCGTCACGTTCCAGGTGCGCCACGTGGCGCCCGACATCCTTCTCCTGGCCAACCTGGGCGCGGTGCAGTTGAATTACGGTTACACCGTGGATCACTGCCGCCGGGCGGTGGAGATGATCGAGGCCGATGCGCTCATTTTGCATCTGAATCCGCTGCAAGAAGCACTGCAAACCGACGGCAACTGGGATTGGTCCGGCCTGTTACTTAAGATCGCGCAGGTCTGTCGCGAGTTACCCGTACCGGTCATTGCCAAAGAGGTTGGTTGGGGCATCGGCGGTGACCTGGCGCGGCAGTTGTGCGATGCCGGAGTTGCGGCCATTGATGTGGCCGGCGCAGGCGGCACCTCCTGGAGTCAGGTGGAGCTTTTCCGGGCGCCCACCGAGCGCCTGCGCCGCCTGGCCCGCGCCTTTGCCGATTGGGGTCTGCCCACCGCGACGGCCCTGGCCGAATGTCGCGCTGCGCTGCCGGGCGTGCCTCTGATCGCCAGCGGGGGCATCCGCAGCGGCCTGGACGTGCTCAAGTGTGTGGCCCTGGGCGCTGACGCGGTGGGCCTGGCCGGGCCGTTCCTCAAAGCCGCCGCGGTCTCGACCGAAGCGGTCCTCGATACGATTGACACCCTGGTCGAAGAGATGCGCATTGGCATGTTCTGTGCCGGGGCGCGCAACCTGGAACAGCTGCGCGCGCCGGGCCGCTTGGTGCGCGTCGCCTGAGGTGTTGCCACCGCGGCGCGCCATACAGCAAGGAGTATGACAGTCCATGCCTTCTTTTCCCGCTTCTTCTTCTTTCTCTTCCTTTTCTTCATTTTCTTCATTTTCTTCTTTTGCATCCGCCTACCTGCCGCGCGTTGAACTGACCCTGCGCCAGACCCTGGCCTCGCCGCGCCTGGCCGAAGGGACGCACTATGCGATGATGCGCTATCATATGGGCTGGCTGAATGAGGAGTTTCGCCCTGTGCAGGCTAACACGGGCAAGGGTATCCGCCCGCTGCTCTGCCTGCTGAGCTGCGCGGCCGTCGGCGGCGATCCGGTCATCGCTCTACCGGCCGCGGCCGCGCTGGAGCTGCTGCACAATTTTTCCCTGGTACACGACGATGTGGAAGACAACAGCCCGACGCGCCGCCATCGCCCTACGGTCTGGGCGCTGTGGGGGCGACCGCAGGCCATCAATGTCGGAGATGCCCTCTTTGCCCACGCGTTTCAGAGCCTGCTCAACCTGGCGCCCGTCGTGCCGGCTGTGCAGGTCATGGAGACGGTGCAGCGTTTCGTCCATGCCTGCATCGCCCTCACCGAAGGTCAGCACCTGGACATGGGCTTCGAGGCCCGCCTGGATGTCACCACGGATGACTATCTGCAGATGATTCGTGGCAAGACGGCCGCGCTGCTGGCGGCCAGTGTGGAGATGGGCGCGGGGCTGGGGGGCGCACAAACGCAGCAACTGAGCGCGCTGCATCACTTCGGTGAGTCGCTCGGTCTCGCGTTCCAGATTCAGGATGACATTCTCGGCATCTGGGGCGATGAACAGAAGACGGGCAAATCGGCAGCCAGCGACATCCTGACGCGCAAGAAGTCGCTGCCAGTGCTGTCGGCGCTCAATGGCCCGCAGGGCGCCGCGCTGCGCAGCCTTTACGCCCGCCCCCGCCTGACCGTTGACGAGGTGCCTGCGGTCCTGGAACTGCTGGAGGCGGCCGGCGCCCGTGCCCACGCCGCGGCGCTGGTGGAAACCTACAGCACGGCCGCGCTGCAGGCGCTGCAAGCGGCGCGGCTGACAGCCCCGGCCGGCGATCATCTGCGCGACCTGGCCCTGCATCTGCTCGACCGCCAGGCGTAATGCGTGAGGCGTCGTGGACGCAAATCCGGTCGGCGCAGGCCGACCTGGCGGCGGAACGCCCCTTCGCCCCGAATTCATTCGGCGGGCCCCTTCGCCCCGAATTCATTCGGCGGGCTACGATCCTGTTCCTGCGTAGTGATCCAAGCCGAAAAGCCAGACCCGATAGGCGATGATGAGCAGGGTGGCGGCTACCAGCGGGCTGAGCCAGGCCAGCAGGCTGACATCACGCCCCAGCAGATACGAAGCCGGGTAGTACGAAGCGAAGCCATAGGGGATCAGCCAGGTCAGCAGCAAGCCGATGCCGCGCTGATAGATGGTCAGCGGGTACTTAGCGAACTCGTGCAGTTCGAACACCATGCGCGTGACCGGAATGGATTCCACGATCCAGAACGCAGTGGTGCAGGTGATGAGGTTTAGGGAAATGAAAATAACGCCGCCGCTGAGCACCACAACGACCAGGTAGAGCACCGTCAGCGGCGTCACCACAACGTCGAGCGTGCGCAGCGCGGTGACGGTCAGCGTCAGGCCGACGGCAAAATTGCCGACGCCATCATGGCAGAAGCGGTCGGCCAGCAGGTGAAAGAGCGGGTTGATCGGCCGCACCAGGAAGCGGTCGAAGCCGCCGCTGCGGATATAGTCATGCCCAATGGTCCACAAGTTGTCGGCAAACATGTGATTGATGGACTTTGCCAGCACCACCAGGCCGTAAACCAGAAGGATTTCGTAAAAACTCCAGCCGGCCAGGTTGGGAATCTGGCGCATCACCACCCACACCATCAGCAGACCGGCAGCCTGCTCTGACACCGTGGAGGACGCGCCGATCAGGAAATTGGCCCGGTATTCCATCAGGATTTTCAACCGCTGCAGCAGGAACAACCAGTACAGGCGGCTATAGCGTCGCACCTGTCCCATTCAACCCCCTTGCACCGTGACCGCACGAATGGCGCGCTGAAAGACGAGCCGGGAGGCCACGGCCATCCCCACCAGCCAGAGGATCTGCACCAGCCACAGCCGCGGCGCGCCGGCGAGGGGCGTGATGCCGCTGAGCAGTGAAACCGGCACGTAGAGCGACTGCGCAAAGGGGAGCGCCAGGGTCAGGCTGCGCAGCCAGTCGGGCATCATGTCGAGCGGCACCAGCGCACCGCTGAAAAAAAGGCCCAGGCCGTAGCGCAGATAGCTCCATCCCCACACCTCGGTGGTGTAGAAGGCCAGACAGGCCAGAATCCAATCGAAGAAGAAGATGACAGTAAAGCCGAGGAAGAGCGAGACCGCGAACACGGCCCAGGTTAGCACATCGGCCGGCAGGTGTACTCCAAAGATCAGCACCCCCAGCAGCAGGAGGGGCAGCTTGGTGATGAGCGCCACCACGACATCGGTCAGCGATTCAACGTAGTAGCGCGCCTGAAAGTCCACCGGGCGCAGCAGTTCGATGCCGATCATGCCTTCGCGCATCCCATAACCCATCGTAAAGATGAGACGCGTGGCCATGACCGGCGCGAGAATTTGCGCCAGCAGCACGTAGTTGAGGGTCTGTGTCAGGCTGAGGCCGCTGAGGGTGTTGGCGTTCTGATACACCGCGCGCCAGAAGTAGACGAAAATCGTCATGGCGACGATCTGCACGA
This sequence comes from Candidatus Amarolinea dominans, assembly GCA_016719785.1. Taxonomy (NCBI): domain Bacteria; kingdom Bacillati; phylum Chloroflexota; class Caldilineae; order Caldilineales; family Candidatus Amarolineaceae; genus Candidatus Amarolinea; species Candidatus Amarolinea dominans. The sequence goes on along the minus strand of JADJYJ010000011.1, from coordinate 88,915 downwards.
TGAACTCCATCCAGACCCAGATGCGATAGGCCAGGAAGAGTTTCGGCTCCATGGCGGCTAAGGCGCCGTAAACCCGCCATTTCGATTTCAGAAACTGCCAGGTAGAGCTGGGCATGGCTGCTTCAGTCCAACGCGCCGCTGTAGATCTGTTTGATGATGCTCGGCAGGTCTGGCTCGGCCAGTGAAAAATCTACCACGTCGGCCTGATTCATGATGGCCGCGGCCACCTGGCTGGCCGTGGTGCGCAGCCGGTTGAAGCGCAGCACCAGCTTGCGGCCGGCCGCCGCATCATCGGCTGGCACGGGCATCACCTCGGCGCCCGGCGGCGCGGTCAGCGGTCCCACGTCAGCAGCCATCTCGAACGTGATTACCCGGAACTTACCAAAGCGATCCCGGATGGTGCTCAGCGGCCCATCATAGATCAGCTTGCCACTGTCAATGATGATGATGCGCTGGCACAGTTCCTCGATGTCGCCCAGGTCGTGCGTGGTCAGGATGACGGTCGTGCCGTTTTCACGATTCTCCTGGCGGATGAACTCACGGATGCGCTCTTTGACGATCAAATCCAAGCCAATGGTCGGCTCGTCGAGGTAAACGATGCGCGGATCATGGATCAGCGTCGCGGCCAGCTCGGCGCGCATCTTCTGACCCAGGGACATGTTGCGAATGGGAACCGAGAGCAGCGGCTTCAACTCCAGGATGTCAGAAAACTGTGCCAGGCGCTCCTGAAAACGAGCAGGCTTGACTTCGTAGATCTGGCCGATCAGATTGAGCGATTCGATCAGCGCCAGATCCCACCAGAGCTGGCTGCGCTGCCCAAAGACGACGCCAATCTCACGTGCATTGGCCACGCGCTGGCGATGCGGGTCACGCCCCATCACCTGCACGGCGCCGCTCGTCGCGGCCAGGATGCCGGTCAGCATTTTGATCGTGGTGGACTTGCCGGCGCCGTTGACGCCGATATAGCCGACCACTTCGCCTGGCGTCACCCGGAAGTTGATGTGATCTACGGCGACCTTGTCCTGATGTCGCGGCCGAAAAAGCGCCTTGACCGCGCCGCGCACACCGGGATCCTTTTGGTTGATGCGGTAGACCTTGGTCAGGTCTTTGACCTCGATGCTACTCATGGCTAATCATACAACCCGCGGCGCACATTGAGCCGCACCTTGAACACCTCGCGCACCATGGAGACGGTGTCGCGCAGGGCGCTGATCTTGCTTTCGGTCATGAAATACCAGTGAATGGGCACCTCCACCACCTTGTAGCCGCGGCGTAGGGCGATGGCCAGCACTTCGACATCGAAAGCCCAGCCGCCCATGGTTTGGCGCGCAAAGACATCGTGCGCAACAGCGCGGCGAAACAGCTTGAAACCGCACTGCGTATCTTGCAGGCTCGGAATGGCTAAGATGCGCACCAACGTATTGAAGACGCGCCCCATGAGATGACGATAGTATGGTTCAGCGAAGCGTACCGCCCCTTCGCCTTCGCGTGAGGCAATCGCTACGTCGAAGCCGTTCTGCACCGCGCTGAGGAGCTTGGCCGTTTCTGCGATCGGCATGGCCAGGTCGGCATCGCAGATGAGCGCATAGTCCCCGGCCGCGGCCAGCATGCCCACCTGCACCGCAGCGCCCTTGCCCTTGACCGAATGGAGCAGGCGCACATAGGGATGATCGGCGCAGAAACGCTCGACAATGCCGCTGGTATCGTCCCGGCTGCCGTTTTCCACCACGAGCACTTCGGCCTGATAGGGCTGCTGGCGCAAGAAGGCGTCAATCTTGGAGAGCGAGCTCGGCAGGCGAGACTCCTCATTGTACGCAGGGATGACGATCGTGAGCAGCGGGACAGCCCCGCTGGCCGGCGCCGTAGGCGGCGTGGCGATATCAGTCCGTGATTGCGTCATAGCGGGTTGCATCTACATTTCCCGAGTAAAAGAATCTGACGCCAGTTGTGCCCTAGCCAATGAGATTGAGCAGGGCAAAGCCGGCAAGGAATTGAACCAAGAGCGCCCCGGCCCACAGCAGGTAGGCTCCGGGGCGTTGGCGAGAATAGAGAAGGCTCCCCCAGACCCCGTTCAAGATCAGGGTGGCGAGGCCGATGACCGGAAGCACAAACAACGAGGCCGGTGCGCCCAGACGATCGGGCTGGCCGGCGGCATCGAAATGTAAGGGCAGCGCGGCTGGCAGGCTGGGGAAACGCATGCACAGATAGCCAAAGAGCGCCAGGTTGAGCAGCAGTGTGATCCCCACCATGCCCAGGCCGATGCGGTCGCGCCAGATGTCCCATTGCCAGACAGCAGGCACCTTGCGGCCCAGGCGACGCAGGCGGTTTGGCCCTAATTCGTAGCGTGCCTGGATGGCTTCGATCAAGGCCGCCGGCGCGCTGGGGGACAACGCATAGCCGACTGTATGAGTTCGTTCCCGGTCATGCTGCTCCGTAAAGAGCACCACCTGCTCCGGCGCCGGGCGTGTCGCCAGGCTGACGATGTGTCCCACCCCGCTGACGTCGCCGCGCGTGAGAAATGGGTTGGGCCATTCCCACCAGCGTCCCCGGACATTGGCAAAGCCGCCCCGCTGCATGTGCTGAATCGCGCCTAACGGAATCACCTCACGCAGTGGCCCCCACGCAATCGTCACCGCGTCGCGATCCACCCAGTATTCCAGCGACAGGGTGCTCCACGTGCGATACCCCAGGTAGATCAAGACGGGCAGGCAGGCCAGGACGAGCAGCCCAAGGGCGAAGACCCAACCCGAAATGGGCAGGCTAACCAGCCGGCGCAGGAGTAGCGCGGCGAGAAGCATAACCCCGGCGCACGCCAGCACGCCGCGCCAGGCCTCTGACGTCGAGGCGGACTTAAAGCTCATGGCGCCTCAAAAGACCGGCGTACACCAGTCGCTGTACTGTGGCACGTTGCCGCGCACGACCTCGAAGTACAGGTCGCGCAGTTCATTGGTGATCGGCCCCATTTTGCCGCTGCCGACCGGGCGCCGATCCACCGACGCAATCGCCGCCACCTGCACGCCCGTGCCGCAGAAGAAAGCCTCATCGGCTACGTACAGCTCGGTGCGGTCAATACTGCGCTCGACCACCGGCAGGCCAAGTTGGGTGGTAGCCAGATCAATCAACGTGCGCCGGGTAATGCCTTCCAGGATGTTGTCGCTGACCGGCGGGGTGATCAGCGTGCGGTTGCGCACGATGAAGATGTTCTCGGCACTGCCTTCTGACACATGGCCGTCCTGGTTGAGCACAATGGCCTCATCGAAGCCGTTCATCAGCGCTTCACTTTTGATGAATGCCGAGTTGACATAGGCGCCGGCCAGCTTGCCACGGGCCGGGATCGAAGTGTCGTCCACCCGTCGCCAGGAGGAGGTGCAGACATGGGCGCCTTCTTCTGACTCGATGTAGCGTCCAAAAGGCACCGCATAGATCGTCACTTCGTCACGCAGATCGTGCAAGCGCACACCGATGATCTTTTCCGCCTTGTACGCCAGGGGGCGGATGTAGATGTCCTGGCGCATCTCCTCACGTCGCACCAGATCAAGCGTGATGTTCATCAAATCATCCGCGCTGAAAGGCAGCTTCATCAGCAGCAGCCGCGTGGACATCAGGAAACGCTCGCAATGGTCACGCAGGCGGAAGATATACAGATTCTGGTGCTCAGGGTTCCAGTAGCCGCGAATCCCGCCAAAACAGGCCGTGCCATAGTGCAAGGCATGCGTCATGACGCTGACCGTAGCCTGCTCCAACGGCACGACGGCGCCTTCAAAAAACGCGTACTTCGTCATTCAGTCCTCCCACCTAATGCTAATCGTCTCAGAATCCCCCGCGCAGGTTGTCCTCCGCCATCGGGGTATCGGCCTTACAATCCCCACGCCGCCAACGCCCCCAGCAGGGCCTGGTCGGTCATGTCCAGCGTCAGCGGCGTCACCGAAATGAAACCCAACGCCAACGCGCCCACGTCGGTCTGGCCGGCCTCGTCGGGAATGCCGCCCGGTGGGTCGCCGCCAATCCAATAGTACGGCCGCCCGCGTGGATCATGGCGCTCGATGAGCTTGTCATGATAGACGCGCTGCCCCAACCGGGTACGTCGCAAGCCACGGATCGCGTCACGCGGCAGCGCCGGCGCGTTCACGTTCAAGAAACTATTGGGGGGAAGCCCATGCGCAAAGATCTGGCGCACCAATTGGGCCGTTGCCGCGGCGGCCGGTTCATAATCAATGGTTGCGCTCCATTCCACCGAAACGGCAATCGCCGGCAGACCGGCCACCACCCCTTCCATCGCGCCGGCCACGGTGCCCGAATAGGTGATGTCATGGCCGACATTGGCGCCCTGGTTGATGCCAGAGACGATCAGGTCAGGCGCCTGTGGCACGAGACCCAACAGCGCCAGGCTCACGCAGTCGGACGGCGCGCCGGTGGTGGCAAAGGCCGGCGACCCATCGGCCAGCGTCACCTGGCTGACACGCAGCGGCTTGTGCATGGTTTTCGTGTGGCCGGCCGCGCTCCAGTTGCGATCAGGCGCGAAGACGATAATCTCAGCCAGGGGCGCCAGTGCCTGTTTCAACGCCAGCAGCCCCAGCGATTGCACGCCATCGTCGTTGGTAATTAGAATTCGTTTCACATCGTGCCCCTGGGGGGCCTATTATCGGCCAAGTTGGGAGCGCCGTCAACTGGGCGCAGCCAGGCCAACGCGGCCACCCCCAGCTCGGCCGGCGCCGGTTTTTCGTCTGCCGCGCCCAGCCGGACCGGCAGCAGCCATGACAACGGCGCGGCCGTCGCCTTCTTCTTCGCCTTGTGCGTCACCAGGATGGTGATGGGGTCAGTCTTGGTGCTGTTGCCGGCCGAATCGAAGGCTTCGATGTAGATCTGATGGGTCTCCGTGTATTTACCTGCGGCCACGATGGCGCTCATGCCGCTGTGAAAACGCTGAATAATGCGCCCTTGCGGATCAACCACCACCTCGCTGACCACAATCTCCTGCGTGGTGGTCGTGCCGTCGGTATTGGTGATCACCTCCGTGCCCATGACCGGCGGCGAACCGGGTACCGGCTTCAGGTTCAGCATCTTGATCGTCCATTTGACATTGAACGGCGCCACGGTGCTGGAGCCAATTTTCTGCTGGTCCAGGTAGAAGTCCGCGCGATCCATGGACCAGTTGTCACGTGCATTGGCCGTGATGCTGACCCACTCGTCATCTTCCATCACATAGAGCTTGCCGGTGAAGGGATGCTCGATCTCGACCCGCGGCGCGGTGTTGTCCACCGTCACCTGGGTGGCGGCCGTACGCGCATTGCCGCTGCCTTCGGTCACGCTCAGGCGCACCGTGTAGAGGCCGTCCAGCGTGGTTGTGTCCCAGAACTCCAGGGTGTCATTCTGCTTCTGATCGCCATGCTCCGGCCCAATTTGCGTCCAGGCGCCGGGGTTCAGGCCCTCCCCAAACTCCACGCGATAGTTACGGAAATCGCCCGCACGCGCGTTGCCGGTGATGGGCACCAGCCCCTTGACGTAGTTGTAGGTTCCTGGAGAAATAATCGCCACCTCGTCATTGACCGGCCCTTGCCCATAGGCTGTGTCATACTCCGAGGGCGGTTGCGGGATGGTGCTCTCCACCACCCAGTCGGCCGCTTCCGGCGGCAGAATCTGATAGATGCGGCGTTCGATCAACTCTGGCGGCGTGTAGGGTGTGGACAGTTTGCCCGTCTCGCGGTTGACCTCGAACGCGCGCCAGACCGTGTCATAGGTCTTTGGCTCACTGCCCTCGATGAAAATCTCGGTGCGTTTCTGTTGGCATTCGGCCGTCGGCAGCAGGCCAGACGGGTAGCAAACGGTCATCTTCCTGATACCAGGCGGTTGCACAAAAGGCACATCAGGCATATTGTCCAGGCCATACGTCATCACCTGGTTCCAGATGGGCGCAGCGCCGGTCAACCCGCTGATCTTGTCCATCGGTTCGTTGTCGGTATTGCCCACCCAAACGCCCACGGCGAGTTGTGACGTATATCCCACCGTCCAGTTGTCATGCCAGTTATTGGTGGTGCCGGTCTTCGCGGCCACGGTGTGCCCTGGGATTTCCAGGTCGTTGGGGCGCCCAAAGGCTGCCCAGCGGGCCGCCGTGTCGGACAGGATGTTGGACATCACGTACGCGACTTGCGGCGAAACCACCTGCGCCAGCTTCGGCTCCTTGTACTCATAGATGATCAGGCCGTTCTTGTCACGCACTTGCAGGATGGACACGGGGTCAAGCGTGCGCAGGCCTTCGGCCTGGCGCTCTGCGGGCACCGCATCTCCGGCCATGACACCCCCATTGGCCAGCAGGCTGAATGCATAGACCATATCGAGCAGCTTGACTTCGCCGCCGCCCAGGGTCAAGGCCAGACCGTAGTAATCGTCGCGCAAGGTGGTGATACCCATCTTGTGCGCGGTGTTGATCACGTTTTTGACGCCGACCTTGCTCAACATCCAGACGGCCGGGATGTTGTACGAGCGCGCCAGGGCATCGCGCAGGAACTGTGGCCCGTGATATTTGCGGTCGTAATTCTCTGGCACATAGGGGGCCTCGGCGTCAGGAAAAACGGTGCGCACGTCCACGATCATGCTGGCCGGGGTGTAGCCCTGCTGCAACGCCGTCAGGTAAGTGAAGAGCTTGAACGACGAGCCGGGCTGGCGATTGGAGATGGCGACGTTGACTTCGCCGTCATTCTCCTCATCGTTGTAATCCAGGCTGCCCACCATTGCCACGATCTCGCCGGTGGTGGGGCGCAGGGCCACAACGCTGGCGTTATGCACGTTGTTCTTCTCGCGCACCTTCGCCACCTGGGCGCGCGCCACCTCTTCAGCCTTCTTTTGCAGATCCAAATCGAGCGTCGTGTAGACTTGCAGGCCGTTGCGCCAGATGAAGTAAGGGTCATCGGCTGTGTTGTACGCGCGGCGCAGTTCATCCAGCACGTAGAGCGAAAAATGCGGTGCGTCGAGATACTCGAAGCGCTCGGCTGCGCGTAGGCGCACCGCCAGCGGCTTGGTGTCCGCATAAGCCTTGGCCTCCTCCGCCTCGGCTGCGCTGATGTAGCCGGCCTCGGCCAGGGCATCCACCACCTTGCGCTGGCGGCGATAGGCATCCTCCGGGGACTGAATGGGGTTCAGGCCGGGATACTGCGGCAGGGCGCTGAGCATGGCAGCCTCGGCCAGGGTGACATCGGCCGCTGATTTGTCGAAATAGATGCGCGCCGCAGCCTCGACGCCGTAGGCGGCATTGCCGTAGAAGTTATAGTTGAGGTACCACTCCAGGATCTGGTCCTTGGGGTAGCGTCGCGTCACCTCGACGGCCATGATGGCCTCTTTGATCTTACGCGTGTAGCTGCGCTGCACCCGTTCCTCGGGCGGGATGAGCACGTTTTTCACCAGTTGCTGGGTGATGGAACTGGCGCCCTGCACAGAGTTGCCCTGCAGGTTGGAGACAAAAGCGCGCCCCAGGCCGCGCAGGTTGATGCCTGGATTTTCATAAAAGCTGCGATCCTCCAGGGCAATCGTGGCTTTCGCCAGCCAGGGCGACATCTCATTGAGCGGCAGGTAGGTGCGGTCGCCACGAAAGGGCCGTGGGTCAATGGACTCGTACAGCAGATGCTGGCCCGTGCGGTCAAAGATCTTGACCGTGGCAAAGTCTTCCTGCTCGGTCTCGATGGCCGCCGCGTCCGGCAAGTTCTGCGCAAAGTACACATAGACGCCGGCCGCGGCGGCGGTGGCGGTCAGAGCGCCGCCGCCAAAGATCAGGAAGAAGATAGCCAGCCCGCTCAGGCTGAATTGGAACAACCAGCGCCAGGGGTGCGGTCGCTGGCGGTCATGGCGGCGCCGTTTCTGGCGCCAAAGGATGATTTGTTGCGTGCGATTTGTCATAGTTCGATCAAGTCAGTCAGGTAAACCAGGGGAAAAGCAGGCATACGCCCGCCGGTGTAACGCAGGACAGCCAACGCCGGTTCCAGGCCCCCCGCGCCGCCCCCCCGGTCAACCATGCACATCATGTCAGCTCGAAGCCTTCGTGCAAGGCCGGCACAGCGACGTTGGCGATACCCAGTTGGCGGATGCCATCGGCCAGGGCATTGGCCGACTCCGGTTCACCATGCACGAGGAAGACCTGGCGCAGGCGCGGCCGTTCCATGCGGCCAACCCACTCCAGCAGATCACGCCGGTCGCCATGCGCACTGAAGCCCTCGACACGTTCGATGGTGGCGCGCACCGTGTGGGCCTCGCCAAAAATGCGCACCGGCGAGACGCCATCCAACAGGCGCCGGCCGAGGGTGTTCTCAGCCTGAAAACCCACAAAGAGAATGGTGCTGTTGGGGTCGCCGATGTTGTTGCGCAAATGGTGCAGGATGCGGCCCGTTTCTGCCATGCCCGACGCGCTGATGATGATGGCCGATTCACGCAGGAAATTGAGCGCCTTGGAGTCCTTGACCTCACGTACGTAGTGCAGGTTCTTGAAGCCAAAGGGGCCGCCGCGCCCCTCGGCCTGATCGAGCAATTGCCGCGTCTCGGCGTCGTAGCACTCCGGGTGCAACCGGAAGACCTCCGTGATGTTCGTAGCCAGCGGGCTGTCAATGTACACCGGCAGATTGGGAATCTCAGCCTCTTCGGTCAGTGCGTAGAGCGCATAGAGCAGTTCCTGCGTGCGGCCCACGGCAAACGCGGGCACGATGATCTTGCCGCGCCGCCGAAACGTCTGCTTGATAATGGTAGCCAGGTGGTCCTGGGCCTCGACCGGCGTTTCGTGCAGACGGTCGCCGTACGTGCTTTCCATAATCACATAGTCAGCCGTCGTCAGCCGCGCGGGATCACGCAAAATGGCGAGGCCCTTGCGGCCGAGGTCGCCGGAGAAGACCAGGCGCGAGGTGCGGCCGGCTTCCTGGCAGTCCAACTGCACCATGGCCGAGCCAAGGATGTGCCCGGCGTCGAAGAATGTGAAGATGACGCCGGGTAACAGCTGGGTTGGGCGCTCGTAATCGGCCGTCATGAAATACTTGAGGGTGGCCAGGGCGTCGGCGCGTGTGTAGAGCGGTTCCACCGGCGGTTGCCCCTCGCGGGCGCGACGTTTATTGACAAACTCCACGTCGCTCTCCTGAATGTGGCCGCTGTCTTGCAGCATGGAAACAGACAGGTCGCGCGTCGCAGGCGTGGCCCAGATTGCGCCGCGAAAACCCTGCTTGACCAGGTTGGGCAGGTTGCCGGCATGGTCAATGTGCGCATGCGACAAGATGACGGCGTCAATCGTGGCTGGGTCGAAGGGAAAATGCAGGTTGCGCGCGTAAGTTTCGGCGCGCGCGCCCTGGTAAAGTCCGCAGTCCAACAGCAAACGTTGGCCATTGACTTCGATCAGATGCATAGAACCGGTCACCGTTTGCGCGGCGCCGTGGAATGTCACTCGCATTGGGAATCCTTCTTGATACTATGCTGCAAGCGGGAATAGACTTCACTTTTCCGCCTAAGGAAACAGGCGCAATTCGTGCCCACTTGCAGTATAGCGGTCTCGTTCAGCGACGGATGTCGAGCGTGAGGGGGCTCAGGGCACATGGCTGAGCACGGTCAGAATTTCAGGTCCGTACAGATCTTGTTTGGCGGGACCAAAACCGTCACACGCGGCCAGGTCGGCCAGGGTAGTCGGGGCATGGCGGGCAATCACCATCAGCATCTCGTTGGTCATGACCACATCGGCATCCACGCCACGCGCGGCTGCGCGTGCGGTGCGCCAGGCGCGCAACGCCTCGTAGCGGGCGGCGGCGCTTTCGTCTGGCCGCACCAGGTGCTGATGGGCACGCTTGGGCGCCACCGGCGCGGGGCCGGCCGCAGCCTTCTGCATGGCCTGCACCAGGTCGGCGCCAAAACGGCGCATGAAGCCTTCGTTGAAGCCGGACATCGTCAACAGTTCGTTGAGTGAGGCGGGCAGGCGTTCGGCCAGGTTGATCAGCGTCTGGTCGGACAGCACCTTGAATGGTGGCTGATCGAGCATGCGCGCCTTCTCCTCACGCCACAGGTAGGCCACGCGCAGGGCCGCCAGCCGGCCGCCGTCCAAACTACGCGCATCGCGCAGCCGCCAAAAGCCGTCAGGATCGAAAGGACGATGCACATATTCGATAGAGGTGACGCTGGCAAAGGCATCCTGTGCTTCGGCCAGGCGCCCGCGCTGGCTCAATTCCTGCGCCAGGCGCACGCGCAGATCGAGCAGGTAGTGGGTGTCCAGGCGCGCATAGGCCAATTGGGCACGCGTCAGGGGACGCTTGCCCCAGTTGGCGCGCTGCATGCGCTTGTCCATGATCACGTCGAACTGTTTTTCCAGGATAGCGCCCAGCCCCACTTCGGGCCAGCCGAGGATGCGGGCGGCCCATAAGGTGTCGAAGATATTGACGAACGCAAACCCATAATCACGCTTCAGCATGAGAACATCGTTCTCCGCGGCGTGAAAAATCTTCAACACCTGCGGGGCCGCAAACAGCGCCGCGAGCGGGCGCAGATCTAACTCGATGGCGAGCGGGTCAATGATATAATCGCCGATGTCATGCCCATTGATCCCCTGTGGCTGCCGCACCGACAGTTGAATCAAGCACACCTTATGAAAATAAGCGAAGAGGCTGTTGGCCTCGGTGTCAACCGCCACCGCCTCGGCAGCCAATAGCTGTGGCAGCAAGGTATCGAGTTGGGCTGTGGTGTGAATGACGATCGGCGGCGGCAGGCTAAGTTGTGCTGATTGAGGCGCCGGCTGCACAGAGCCGACAAAACGGCGTGACATGGCGATTCCTTCGACAGATTTTTTCCCAGGCAATAGTCGTCATTATCGCAGATTTGAGCAGGATGTCAAAGTTGTTGGCTTGCCAACTCAGAATAATGTGGTATACTTCTTGCAGTTCCCCCTGTGCTGCAATGCTTTTCCAACAGATAGGAGGCGCCCCAGGAAGATTCTCATCATCTGACTCTCGTACCTAACCGGTAAGGACGTTGGAACGGTTTTGGCTCTTAGCCCTGCCCTGCCAGGAAACACGGAAACCACGGTGATTTCTAGCCTTCACCCTCTGGCCCGTTGTTGCAGCCTGATTATTTTTGCGCCGCGCATCCGAGCAGCATCGGCAACGGATGTCTCCGGCAGTGGCGACCGCATAGTTCTGTCTGACGTCCGCACCACAATTCGCAACTCAATCTCAATTCGCAAGGAGCTGCATTTCAATGGCTAGTGTAACGTTCGAACATGTTTACAAACGATGGGGTGATGTCACCGCGGTCAACGACCTGAGCATCAGCGTCGAAGACAAGGAATTCCTCGTCTTCGTTGGCCCTTCGGGCTGTGGCAAGACAACCTCATTGCGCCTGCTCGCCGGTCTGGAAGAGATCAGCGATGGCACGATCAAGATCGGTGAGCGCGTCGTCAACGATGTGCCACCCAAAGACCGCGACATCGCGATGGTGTTCCAGAGCTACGCGCTCTATCCCCACATGAGCGTCTACGACAATATGGCCTTTGGCCTCAAACTGCGCAAGATGCCCAAGACCGAAATTGACAAGCGTGTCAAGAACGCGGCAGACATCCTGGGCATTCTGCAACTGCTCGACCGCAAACCCAAGCAACTCTCCGGCGGTCAGCGTCAGCGTGTGGCCGTTGGTCGCGCCATCGTGCGTGAGCCAAAGGTCTTCCTCTTCGATGAGCCGCTCTCCAACCTGGATGCCAAGCTGCGCGTGCAAACCCGTGCCCAGATCAGCAAGCTGCATCGCCAGTTGGGCACCACCTTCATCTATGTAACCCACGACCAGGTCGAGGCCATGACGATGGCCAGCCGCATCGCGGTCATGAAGGATGGGCTGCTGCTGCAGATTGACTCACCGCAGAACCTGTACGACCGACCGGCCAATGTCTTCGTGGCCGGCTTCATCGGCAGCCCCTCCATGAACTTCTTCGAGACCACGCTGGTGGAAACCGATGGTAAGATGGTCGTGGATGGCGGCACCTTCCGCCTGGATATTCCAGGCACTCGCGGCGAAGACATGCGCAAGCATAAAGGCCAACAGGTGATCTTCGGCATCCGCCCGGAGGACATTCACGCCCGCGGCTATCAGCCGCAGGATATCAGCCCGGCGCCGCTGCAGGCCGATGTGGATGTTACCGAACTGATGGGCAACGAAATTTTCCTTTACCTGCTCTCAGGCAAGAAGCAATTCGTCGCCCGCGTGGACCCGCGCACCCATACCGTGGCCGGTGATAAGATTGACGTTGTCTTCAACATGGACAACGCGCATTTCTTCAATCCCAAGACGGAACTCGCGCTGCGCTAACAACCTGTTCCAACACCTGTCCTGGCCGATCTCCTGACCGAGCCAGGACAGCATCGTCAATGCGCAACAGAGGTCAGATCGCCATTCCCGCCGCCACCGCGAGGGGACGGGCATCTGGCCTCTTTGATTTCCTGGACACCTTTGTGACCCAACAACTCGTCAGCGTCATTGCCACCGTGCTCAACGAAGGCGACGCGGTTCGCCGCTTGCTCGACAGTCTCCTGGCGCAAACCCATCCGGCCGATGAAATCATCATCGTGGACGGCGGTTCGCAGGACAACACCGTCGCCATTCTGCGCGCCTACCAGGATCGCCTGCCGCTGCGCATCCTGGTGGAGCCGGGCTGCAACATCAGCCAGGGGCGCAACCGTGCCATTGCCGCGGCCCGCCATGAGATCATCGCCTCCACCGATGCCGGGGTCTGGCTGGAAGCGGGCTGGCTGGCCGCCCTCCTGGCTCCCTTTGCCCAACCTGGCGCCGCAGATGGAGCGCCCGTGGAGGTGGTGGCCGGTTTTTTCCAACCCGACGCCACGACACCCTTCGAAATTGCCCTGGGCGCCACCGTCCTTCCTGCGCTGACCGACATCGCCCCGTCCACCTTCCTGCCTTCCAGCCGTTCGGTCGCGTTCACGCGGGCAGCCTGGCAGCGAGCCGGCGGTTATCCTGAATGGCTGGACTACTGCGAGGACCTGATTTTCGACTTTCGCCTGCGTGAGGTGGCTGGCCCCTTTGCCTGGGCGCCGCAGGCCGTGGCGCACTTTCGGCCACGCAGCACCTTGACGGCTTTCTTCAGGCAGTACTACCGCTATGCCCGCGGGGATGGCAAGGCCGACCTTTGGCGCCGGCGCCATGCCATCCGCTACGCCACCTACCTGATCGCGCTGCCGGCCCTGCTCGGCCATGCCCTGTGGGGACGCACCGCGCGCGGCGCCGGCTGGTTGGGCCTGCTGCTCGGCTTTGTGGCCTATCACCGCCGCCCCTGGCAGCGCCTGCGCGTCGCGTGGGAACCGCTCACATGGCCGCAGCGTCTGCTGACGCTGGCACTTGTGCCGGTGATTCGGATTGTGGGTGATGTGGCCAAAATGATCGGTTATCCCGTTGGCGTCCGCTGGCGTCACGATCGCCGGTTTTGACCGCCCTCACGCGTCGTGCTAGAATTCGAGTCGCACGAGGAACCATGCTCGATTTAGCCATCATCATCGTCAACTACAATACATGCGCGCTGCTACGTGACTGCCTGAACTCCGTCTTTGCCAGCGAGGGCGATACTTCATACCGGGTGTGCGTGGTTGACAACGCGTCAGCGGATGGCAGTGTGGACATGGTGCGCCGCGAGTTCCCGCAGGTTGATCTGATCGCCAGCCCGGTGAATGGCGGCTATCCCTACGGCAACAACGTCGGCCTGCGTCACCTGGGGTTTCATGACCAGGCAACCGACGGCGTCAGCATGGCGCCACGCTTTGCTCTTCTGCTCAACCCTGACACCATCGTCCCGCCAACTGCGCTGGCTGACATGCTGGCCTTTTGCGAGGCGCGGCCTGACTGTGGCGTGGCCGGGCCAAAACTCCTGCGGCCGGATGGCAGCCTTGACCTGGCCTGCCGGCGCTCGTTCCCCACACCGGCCGTTTCGTTCTATCGCATGGTGGGCCTCAGCAAACTCTTCCCTCGCAGCCCGCACTTTGGCCGCTACAACCTGACCTACCTCAGCCCCGATGTCGTCACCGAGCTTGATTCTGTCGTGGGCGCGTTCATGCTGGTGCGCGGCGCGGCGATCGCCCAGGTGGGCCTGCTGGACGAAACGTTTTTCATGTATGGCGAGGACCTTGACTGGGCCTTTCGGATCAAAGAGGCGGGTTGGAAGGTGTGGTACAATCCGGCGGTGACCGTCCTGCACTATAAAGAAGCAGCCAGCCAACACAGCGACAAGGCACGCCATGAATTTTATCGCGCCATGGCCATCTTCTACCGCAAGCACTATGCGGCGCAGACCGCCTGGCCCATACATATCCTGGTGCTCGGGGGAATAACGCTGCGTGGCGCCCTGGCTATGGCCGGACGCAGATTCAAGGCCTGGCGCCAACGTCGCCCACACGCGGCCCGCACGTCGGAACAGGCAGGAGCATAACAGGTGGGAGCGCTAGGAGCATCAGGAACGTTGGGAGCATCAGGAACACAATGAAGCGTTCACAGTTCACGCTGGTCGTGGTGATGATCACCATGGACACCTTAATGACCATAGTGGCCTTCTTGTTGGCCCACCGTCTGCGCATGGCCATCGCGGGGGATAGCGTCGGCCCCGTAGTCAACTATCTGCCCATCCTGCCACTGCAAATCGCCAGCATCCTGATCGTTTTTCTCATGCAGCGGCTCTACTACCGGCGTCACAACGCGCCTTACCTGGACGAATTCTACACCCTCTTTGGCGCCGTTTCCATTGCGACGCTGATGAGCGTCGCGTTTACCTCGCTCCTCTTCCGCGATCAGATTGACTACCATCGCTGGATGATGATCTATCTGTGGGCTTTGACCCTGCTCCTCGTCACCCTGGGCCGCATCCTGGTGACACGCGCCCTGCGCCTATTGCAGGCGCGTGGCATCGGTCAAGGCCGGGTCCTCCTGATCGGAACCGGGGATGCGGGGCGCATGATCCTGCAAAAGATTCTACACACGCCCAACCTGGGCTATCACATCGTCGGCGTGGTGGATTCCAACGTCAGCGCCGCGCCCGTGGAGGCAGTGCCGCTGTTGGGCACACCGGCCGACATTCCACAGATCATCGAAGACTATCGCGTGGATGAGGTGATTGTGGCGTTGCCCGAAGCCAGTCATCAGGAAATCCTGGGCATTGTCTCGATGTGTGAGCGCGAAAAAGTGAGTATCCGGGTCTTCCCCGATGTCTTCCAGATCATGGCCAATGAGGTCAGTATCAGCGACTTTGGTGGCCTGCCGCTCTTGACCGTGCGCGATGTGGCGCTGCGCGGTTGGAAATTGGCGCTCAAACGCACGGTTGACGTTGTCGGCGCCAGCTTGACGTTGCTCTTTATTTCGCCCGTGATGATGTTGACCGCTCTGCTCATCAAGCTGGAATCGCCCGGCCCGGTGTTCTATGTGCAGGAGCGCATGGGCCTGGATGCCAAACCGTTCCCCATGCTCAAGTTCCGCTCCATGCGCGCCGATGCCGAGACCAATGGCCCAGGGTGGACGGTGAAGAACGACCCGCGCCGCACCCGCTTTGGGGCGATCATCCGGCGCATCTCGCTCGATGAGCTGCCGCAGTTCATCAATGTCCTGGTCGGCGACATGAGCCTGGTTGGTCCACGACCGGAGCGGCCGGTGTATGTGGAGCAGTTCCGTCAGCGCATCCCGCGCTACATGGACCGCCACCGTGAGAAGGCCGGCCTCACCGGTTGGGCGCAAGTCAACGGCCTGCGCGGGGATACGTCCGTGGTGGAGCGCACCAAGTACGACGTCTGGTATATCGAAAATTGGTCACTGGCGTTGGACTTCAAGATCATGATCCAGACGGTTCTCAATGCCGCGCGTCGCAACAACAACGCCTATTGAGCCTGGAACGCGACCAAAATAAAAAGCGAGGCGCACCGATTTGGGTGCGCCTCGCTCTTTAGGTTGATGAAGCGGCTCGCTCGACGTTGTCTCAGGTCGGTAAATGCTCAATACTCGACGAACTTGGGCAGTTCCTTAGCCTGGTTGACCCAGTCCTGTACCATCTGCTGGGTGGGAGTGCGACCCACCAATTTCTTGGCCGCGTTCACTTCCAGCAGCTTGGCAAACAGGTTGTCTGCTCGACGAGTAGCCAGTTCTTTGACGGTGTCCACACCAGCCTCTTCGAGCAAATTGGAGTAGGCAGAGCCAATACCCCGGATACGAGCCAGGTCCGCGCGATTCACCAATTCCAAAATATACTTGGGATCCGCACCGGTCTTGCTGGCCAATTCCTTGCGGCCGACCAGCGTACGACCAACATCCAGCAGTTGGTCACTATCCTTCATTCCATGCTCACGCAGGCTGCTATGCAGGTCAGTCGTAATACCACGTAACTCTGTCATGCGCACTTTCATTGTCTCATTTCCTCCCGTCTGTCAGTTTATGGGTGAGGCAGCAGCGGCCAGTTTGGGGACGGCATCGCGTTGGGCGTCGTCTCGCTCACCCTGGTTCTTCACGCTCACTGGTGATGAGAAGCCGAATTCTGCGTCACCAGGTCCATCAACTCACCCATGTTTGTTGGTTTCTTTACCGTTTCAAGGTTTGCTCCCAACTGCTGGGCGTTGCACGATGATAGCCAAAGCACCTTTCAATCCATATTACATCCGATAGGGGGCATCTTCATGCTGCAGATGGATGCGCGCATCGCTGGTCGTTTTGCGGGTATCTTTTCAATAATCCGGGGTAGGGGCATGGCCTTGCGCCTGCCCGCGTGGGCGACCGCAAGGGTGCGCCCCTACTGACTCCCGGGCCAGAGATGTTGCTCCTACGAACCCTCAGGGCTGTGACGCTGAACGTGAGGCTGATGACGTGCTCACGGGCGCTGCCGCCCGCCCGCGGCCAAAGCGGCGCCGATTACGCCGGCGCCCACTCTGTCCCGCACTGTCGCCATCGCGACCGTTGGTGTAGCGGCCATAGTAGTAATAGTTGTAGTAGTAGTAGCCGGCCCCACGGGTGGGTACGCGGTTGAGCAGCACGCCGATGACCCGTGCTTTGACCTGTCCCAGGCTGGCCAGGGCACGCCGCGCCACCTCGCGTCGCGTGTGCGCCGCATCCAGAACCAACAGCACGCCGTCGGTGTGGGTCGAGAGGATGGCGGCGTCGGCCAGGGCAACCACCGGCGGCGTGTCCAGAATAACCATGTCGGCATGTGCATTCAAGGCGGCGATCAGGTCCTTCATGCGTGATGATCCCAGCAATTCCGCCGGATTGGGCGGTAGCGGGCCGGCCGTCAAAACGCGCAACCCGGGAATCTGGGTCTCTTGCAGCAAACCTTCGACAGAGGGGTGATCGGCCAGCAGGGCGCTGGTCACACCCACGTTGTTGGTGAGATTGAACACGCGATGCAGCCGAGGGCGGTGCAGGTCGGCATCCACCAGGATGACCTGTCGCCCGGCACGGGCCACGGCCGCGGCCAGGTTGGCCGAGGTCATGGATTTGCCTTCGGACGGCGCCGGGCTGGTGACCATCAAGGTGTGCAGGGGGCGGTCCACAGAGGCGAATTGCAGGTTGGTGCGCAGCACACGGTAGGCCTCGGTGGTGGCGGAATGATCGTTGATGAGGGGAGCCAATTCATTGCCGGGAGTAACCTCATCCATGACTGGCACCGCGCCTAGCGTGGTTAGCCCCAGGGTCTTCTGCACCATATCCGGGCTTTTGAAGGTGTCATCCAGGTATTCGAGCAGGTAGGCGGCAGCGGCAGCCATCACAAAGCCAACGGCGGCGGCCAAGAGGATGATGATGAGGCGATCAGGCCCGATCGGTAAGTTCGGGGGCTGGGCCGCCTCGATCACGCTCAGTTGGTTGAGCGCACCGCGCTGGGTGTTGGCCAACAGCGCGGCGTAGTTGGACTGCAACGAATTGAGTTTCTGCTGCAGGCCCGTGATCTGGGCCTGGGTGTCAGCAATCTGACGGGCGCTGAAGAGGCCGCCCAGTTCTTCTTGCTTCTTGGCAACATCCTGCTGCGTATCGGTGATCTTGACCTGGAGGTCATCCAACTGATTGTTGATGAAAGCCTGGCGGTCCTGTGTTGTCTGATCAGAGGCGGTGGGTGTCTGCAAAATCAGTTGCTTGGCCAATTCATTGGCGACGGCCGCGGCCCGTTCGGGGTTGGAGTCTGTGACCACAATCTCCATGAGCTGTGTGTTGGGAACCACACGCACCCCGTAGTCGGGGACCGACTTGATGTTGAGGGCCTTGGCCGTTGCGCGGCGTACCGTGCTGCGCTTGGCAATATCCGTGTATGTCGTAGCCAGTTGCTGCGTCAGGAAAAACTCGTTGCCGCTCGGGTTTGGGTTCTCGATGGCGCGACCAACGAGCAACGTGACCCGTGCCTGATAAATCGGCGCCTGGCGGCTGGTGATCAGATAGCTGGCAGCAACGGCAATCACCGTCGCTGCCAACAACAGCCACCACCAGCGACGCAAGGGGAGCAGGTACTCTTTCAGTTCCACAATGATGCCTCACAGCCAAAACAGATGGGCACTAAACCGACAAAACCCCCCCCCCAACCCCCACAAAAAAAAACACGGTTGGCGCCCCCCAAAACCTGGCCTTTTTCCCATAAGGTCTATTATACAGCAAACCCGGCATTTGTGCCATTGCTGACAGGATTACTTGAGCCAAATTGGGTCCCAATCCTGGTAGGGAGAGCTAATCATAACTCGTTGATTGCTGCCGTCGGCGTTCATGATCCACAACTGGCGCCGCCCCGTGTCGCGATTCGACCAGAAGACGATTTGGTTGCCATCAGGCGACCACGACGGGTGCTTGTCCCATTCCCAACTGTTGATGGTCAGCCGCTTCAGGTCGGTGCCATCCACATTGATGACGAAAATTTCGTCATTGCCCGGATTCTGCGAGACGAACGCAAGCCGATCGCCACGTGGGGAAAAGGCCGGATCGAAGCTCCAACCGCTGCCGTTGGTAATTTGACGTGTCGTGTTGAACTCGTTGTCCTGCACATGGACCTGCGGCACGCCCACCGTATCGTTCTGTACGAAAGCCCGGTAGCGGCCGCTGACCGAGCGCATTTCGTTACGTTGAGCCGCGTTGAAGGGCCAGCCCTGGGTCACCCAGACCAGGCGGTTCACCGAGAGGTCAATCATATAGTACTCGGTGACCTCCTGGCGATCGCTGCGGAAGAGGATGTTGCCAATCATCGCGCGAGGCAATGTAGCCGGCGCCGTAGGAGTCGCCGTGGCCTGAGGGGTGGGCGTCACGCGATCAAGGTAAACCAACAGTGGCAGCGGCGTCGGCGTGATCGGAATGTAGGGCAGGGGGGTGTAGGTGCCGGTGGTCACCGCGACCGCAGTCGCCTGGGCCGCCCGGTAGACAGCAGTCGCGCCGTTGATTGGCGTGCCGGTTGAGGTGGCGATCAGCGGCTGCGGGGTGAACGGGGTAATGGTGGCAAGGACCACACTGTACGGGAACGGAGTGGGGGTGCCGTTGGCGCGTGCGTTGGCCGTGGCCGCCACGATTTGCGCGGCGGCCGTGAGGACGTTTTCAGGAACCACGGTAGGCCGCACGATGATGGGGGTAATGGCGTTGGTCGGAATTGGCGTCAGGGTACCGGTGATGATGGTCACCGCGGTGGCATAGGCGGCCTGATAGGTGGCGGTGGCGCCGTTGGCCGCGACCGATGTGCTGATGACAACCGGCGGCAAGCCTTGCAGGGCAGCCTGCGCCTGGGCGGTGGCCTGGTTGCGCGGCGTAGGCGTGGGCGTCACCAAATTGTAGGGGGTCGGGGTGTTCGTGCCCACCGTGGTCGCCACATAGGTGGCGGTGAGGGCATTGGCCGCCACCGTGAAGATGTTGGCCGGCGTGGGCGGCAGGGTCACGACGATGAAGTTGCGCGTGGCGGCGGGCGGCGGCGTGGCCGGCGCTGAAGCCAGGCTGAGCACCATCTGCGGGCCGTTGCCGGTTGAGGCAGGGCCGCTGCCTGAATCCCAGGCAAAGAGAGAGTTGGCGCCGCCGGCCGGCCCCAGGATGCGCACAATGACCGATGTGGTGCCATTGATGACCTGCTGGCTCAACCAGGTCTGGGCGCCGCTATCCAGTTCCCAACTGTTGACTTGGGCGGTTTTCAGGTCGGCGGCATCGAGGGTGGGAAACAGGCTCACAGGTGCTGATGCATTGAAAATAGTCTGAAAATCGGCACGCGGCAGGTCACGAATGGTGTCGCCGCTCAGAAGTTGTACCGACCAGGCGCCGCCCGCTGTGGCGTCGAAGCGCTGTTCATTCAACCCAACGAGGCGCAGGGTGGCCTGGCGAATGGGTGCGCCGCGGGGCATGCGCGTCAGGTCGAAGCGGATGGCCGCGATGAAGACCTGGCTATCGAAGAAGCCTGCATAGAGGAACGAATCGCCGAGGTGGTTGCCCCGTTCTTCGCTGCTCACCCACCAGCCGGCCTCACCAGGCTGCGCCGGTATGGTCAGCACCTGGCCCCCCGCTTCGGGCGTTGGCGTAAAGAAACGGGTGGGGGTCGCACGGTCGGCCGCCGGCGTTGCCGCATCCGGGGCGGGCGTTGCCGTCGGTGCGACGGCCGCGGTCGTCTCACGGGTCGGCTCCGTGCTTGCAATCACAACAACCGCCGTGGGCGTTGCGTTTGGAAAGAGCGAGTCTCGAACGTATACGCCCGCAACAGCCAACACGACCACCGCAATGGCGGCCAGCAAGAAGGTACGCGCAGGAAAAGGTCTATTGGTCATAAAAATCTTGTCAATTGAAGTGGATAACGCATTTCGAGCGTTTCGTGTGAGTATACTAAAAAATAGTGGATACGCCAAACCGGCAGTGACGCCTGACGAGGGCGCCGGCGGTGGGGGGCAGCCGCTGTTTTCATGCTCAGTAGGCGCCGCGACTGCGCAGCACGGCGGGCGGCGTCTGCACGAAGAGAATCTGCAGATCGCGCCAGATAGAATAGGTGCGAATGTAGTGCATGTCCAGGCGCACGCGTTCTTCGTACGACACGTCCGAGCGCCCGGATACCTGCCACAGGCCGGTGATGCCCGGTTTGACGGTCAGCAGGTTGAGCTTGAGGCGGCCATATTCGTCGCCCTCCTCCGCCGTGATCATACGGGGGCCGACCAGGCTCATCTGCCCCAGCAGAACGTTGAACAACTGCGGTAGTTCATCGAGGCTGAAACGGCGCAACCAACGCCCCACCCGCGTGATGCGTGGATCGTGCTTGAGTTTGTGCTTGGCCTTCAACTCGACAACCAGTTGAGGATAGCGCGCCAGAACCTCCTCCCCATTCACAACCATGGTACGGAACTTGAAGGCATCGAACGCTTTGCCGCCCATGCCCAGGACACGACGCCGGTGCAGCACCGGGCCAGGGGAATCGAGTTTGACGGCCAACGCCAGAACAGCCATCACCGGCGCCGCCGCCAGCATCGTGATGAGTGCCAGGACGTAGTCGAGCGCCGTCTTGATAACCACTTCGAATGGGTCCAGACGCAGGCGATTGAGACTGATGAGAGGGACGAAACCCCAGGTGCGAACCTTGACGCCCGTGGTCAACACCTCGAAGAGGCCGGACGACAGGTGTAGCTCGGTGTGGGGTAAGGTAGCCAGGTCCTCGTGCAGGTCGAGCAGTTGCTCGCGGTGCAGCGCGGTGGTGGCGACGATCACTTCCTGGATGTCCAGGCGCCGGGCAATGTCCGCAAGCTCATCAATGCTGCCGAGCAGAGGGGCAATCTGGGAGCACTCACGCTGCCGGTTCTCGCCATCACGCGCCACGTCGCTGTCAACGAAGCCAACGATCTGGACACCCGAACTGGCGCTGTGGCGCAGGGTCTGGCCCAGGGCCAGTGCTTCGCTGTTGATGCCGACGATGACGGCGGGCGAGACGAAGAACCCCCAATGCCGCAGTCCATAGGCCACCCGACGCAAGGCAAAGCGCGCGGCGCAGACCAGGAGGAAAGAGAGGAGCCAGGCCGCCAGCAGCCAGGCGCGGGCCACAACGAACTTAGGCTCGAAAAAACTGAAGAGCACGATCGTCATGACGCCGATGGTACACGCATTGAAGGCATGCGCATATTCCGCCGTGCCGCCAAGCAGAAAATGAAAATCGTACAGTCTCGACAGGGCGAAGATCGCAAGCCAGATGGGAATCAGAATCAGCACCAGGCGCGTGTAGAAGGACTCCGCCGGCATGATCTCCGGCGCCAGGGTGAACTGCAGATCGAAACGGACAATATACGCCAGGTAGAAGGCCAGGGCCAGCATCAGGGCGTCGGCCGCGACCAGGGTCATGCGAAACAACGAACGAGCCAACGGGCGTCGCACGTGGGAGATGGTCAAAGCGGACGACAGGGTTGACGTTACACGAGTCATAGAACGCTCCTCGATGACACGGGGATATGCCGGGCGACCGAAGGGGCGGCAGCTTCAATCGCGGCGCCGTTGGCGGATCAGCTCGGCGTAAATCGCCTCAAGCTGCGCGGCCACGTCGCTCCAGTCATGATATTGTTCGACATAGGCGCGCCCCGCCTGTGCCAACTCGGCCTGGCGGGCCGGATCAGCGAGCAGGGCCACAATGGCCGCGGCCATGTCGGGAGCAGAATCGGCCACGATGAGGGCTTGCGCCGGTTGACCTGCCAACGCCGAGACGGCCTGGCGGCTGGCAATCACCGGGGCGCCGCAAGCCAGCGCCTCCAATACTTTGTTCTGAATACCGGCCCCATACAGCACCGGCGCGACCGCCAGGGTTGCGCGCTGCAAGTAGGGCCGTACATCGGGGACTTCGCCGGTCACGGTGATGTGCGCAGGGTTCGCAGCCGCCAACTGGCATAAACGGGAAGGCGGGTCTTTGCCTACAATCCACACCATCGTGTCTGGCCGCCGGCGCCACACCAGGGGCATGATGTCCTGCAACAGATGCAGAGCCGCGGTCACATTGGCATGATAGCTCATCTTGCCCGACAGGACGACGGTAGCGGCGTCGCGCCTTACCTCATCCGGGCGAAAATAGGCCAGATCAACGCCATTCGGGAGAACAGTCAGCGGGTTGGCAGGGTCGAATGATGTCAATCCGGCCAGCTCGGCGAAAGCCTGCCGATCCACCGGGGAAGTGACCAGCACTCGCTGGAATTGGCGCACGAGCCAGCCCTCATAGCGACGGGTGCGCCCCAATTCCAAGCGTGTCAACCAACGGCTGCGACGACTGCGGCTGTGCTGGCTGGCCTGCTGAAAGAGATGCGCGATGCTGTCTACGGCATCCCAGACCAACGGCGTCCCGGCCTGATCTGCGGCCAGGGGCCTGAGCGAAAGTCCATAGCGGGCGCCGCGCAGGTGTTCGCTGTGAATGACATCGGTCTTGGCTGTTGCCATGTGCGCCCGCAGCGCCTGGGCCAACTGCGGCTGCCAGCAGTAGCTGGCCTGCATCGGGATGCCGGTGGGGACCGCCAGCAGGCTATTCCACGCGGCCCGCGTCTTCGACAGCGGCGCCGCCATCACCTCGACGCCAAGCTGCTGCCAGTCGGCCAACGCAGCCCGTTCCCCTTCCGATTCCCACAGTGTCGCCAGGGTGACACGGTGGCCGCGGGCGACGAGGCCGCGGAGCAGATGATAGGGCCGCGTGCGGATCGGCGTCGGTGTGTAAGGAACGATGTAAAGGATGTAAAGGATGTGCATCATGGCCTGGATTGGGAACGACGCGCGATCAGCGACTGCAAGCGTAACAGGGCTGGGCTGGCGAAGATGAGCAGGACCCCATCCACGGGCAGGCGGTAGCGTACTAACGCCCAGGAGAGCAAGTGTACCACGGTGTACACCCCCACAAATAGCCACAATAGAGACCAACGTCGCCAGTCACGGGCGGTCAACCACAGACCGACGCTGATGAAAGGAAGCGCCAACCCAAATGATAGCACACGTACAAGATTACTCAGCAAGCTAGATTCAGATTCAGGCCAGAACATGAAAAATGTGCGCAAACGACTCAGCGAAAGGAGTATATAGCGCCCGGGGTCTTGCACGACAAAGCCCAGGCCGCGGCGCAAGAGAGCCGAGTCGAGGGCGGCTTCATCGAGTTGACGCAGCTCTGCCGGAATCAGACGCTCATAGGGCGCCTTACCGGGCAGAATGGCGACAAACTGCGTGCCGTAGATGGGATGATTGGCCCAGAAGAAGGCGTAACCGGCGTTGGTGTTCAGGGGGACGAAATGACCAAACGCCCGATAGTTGCGCACGGTCCAGGGCAGGATGAGCAGGAGCACGACCGCCAGCGCCAGCAGGCTACCGCGCAAACGGGCGCCGAGGCCGGGCGGCGCCGCGACTTCCGCTGGAACAAAGCCGCGGCGGCCCGGCGCCAGCCAAAGCCACAGAAAGAGGACGGGGACGAAGACCAGAAAAATCTGGCGCAAGAGCACCGTCACGCCCACGGCCAGCCCCAGCAGCGCCCATTGTTGCTTGCGCCAGTCGCCATGCGCCAGGGTCAGGCCACGATCGAGCGTCCAGAGAATGGCGGTGATGTAGAAGGACTCGGTCATCAACGCGGCGCTGTAATAGGCGAAGTAGCCATAAACGGCCGACCAGGCGGCCGCCGCCAAGCCCACGGCGGCGCCGCCAACGCGTCGCCCAACCCGGAAGGTCAACCAGGGCCACAGCAGGCCAACGATGAGGGCCTGAATGAGCCGCGCGGCCAGTGGCTTGACGCCAAACACGGCGTAGACCGCGGCCAGATAGAGGGTGTACAGGTAGGACCAATGGGCTGTCGGTTCGTTGGCGCGGGTCACCGGCCACCAGTCGGTGGGCATGGTGAAGCCGTGGCCGTCGAGCACGCGCTGCGCCAGGGTGTGATACGAAATCTGGTCCACGATACCCGGCAGCCCTTCGACCCGGTTGCCCATGACCAGCACCGCGGCCAGGCGCAGCGCCAGCGAGGCGAGCAGGACGAAGAGGAAGAGGCGGGTGGAGATCGGAGATCGGAGATCGGAGATTGGGGATTGGGGATTGGAGATTGGGGATTGGGGAGTGGAGAGTGGAGATTGTTGGTTCATGGTAGCGAGTTCGATCCCTGCGTCCTTGCGTCTCTGCGTCCTTGCGTTGAAAAAGTCACGCTGGGTAGATGGCGTCGAGCAGGGTGTATTCGCGGCGCCAGTCGTAGCGGGCAGCCAGGAGGCGACGGCCGTTGGCGGCCAGGGCATCGCCCTGCGCCGGGTCTTGCAAGAGCTGCACGGCGGCCGCGGCCAGGGCGGCGGGCGTGTCGGCCACCAGCAGGTCACGGCCCGGCGTCACCTCGATGCCTTCGCAGCCGATCGTGGTCGAGATCACCGGCAGGCCCCATTGCAGCGCCTCCACGATCTTGACCCGCATGCCGCCGCCGGAGCGCAACGGCACGATCAGGGCGGCGCTGGCGGCCAGGAAGGGCTGCGGGTCGGTCACGTAGCCGGGCACGATGACGGCGCCGTCCGGAGCGGTAGCCGAATCGCGGGCGCTGGCCGCCGCCTGCAGGTCGGCCGGGGGCCGTGCGCCCACAATGAAGAGCTGGGCTTGCGGCGCCTGTTGGCGCACCAGCGGCCAGACTTCGCGCAGAAACCAGCGCGCCCCATCGGCGTTGGGCGGCCAATGCAAACCGCCGAGCAGGAGTAATCCTCGCGCGGCCGGCTGGCGCTTCAAGGGCGGCGCGGCGGAGTCCACGCAGATGGGCATGGTCCAGCGCTGCGGCGGCGCCGCCGGGTCGGACGGCAGAAGGGTCTCGATGGCGGCCCGATCTTCTGGCGTAACGGTCAGGAGATGATCGAAGCGGCGATAGCATTCACCTTCGGCCCGCGCCATCAGGCGGGCCTCACGGCGCAAAAAAAGGCGCAGGGCCGGGTTGCGGGTTGCCGCGGCCATGCGCTGAGGGATCAGATAGTAGGCGTTGTGGGCATCCAGGACCAGACGCGGCGCACGCGCATGCGCGACGCGGCTCGCCTGCCAGGCGTAGTCGGCCATAGCCAGTTGGTCGGCGTGAATCGCATCAAACGGCTCTGCCTGCACCAGTTGCTGCAAGAGCTGATGCATGGCGCGGCGCTCATCGCGCAGCAGGGTGTAGGGCTGCCCACTGACCAGGCTGCGCGCCAAGCTGCGGGCTTCGCCGGCCAGGCTGCGCGTCATCGGCACAGTGTGGACCGCGTGGCAAACCGTGCGTAGATGGGCCAGCGCGGCCGGCGGATCGCTGGCACGGCTGAAGGAGACGAGGGTCACGCGGTGACGCGCCGCCAGGTAACGCAGCACGAAATAGGCGCGCACCTTCGCGCCAGAGTCCAGGGGATAGGGCAGAATTTGCGTCAGGAAAAGGATGTGCATTTTAGTGTTTCTGCGCGCGCCAGGCCAAAGCAGCCAAGCCAAAGGTGGTCGTGCTGTAGAGGTAGTAAAGCAGATGCAGCGGCACAAAAGCCAGGGCAAAGCCGAAGCCGCGCTGACGCCACAGGAAGCGATAGAGCGACCGGTTGAGCCAGATCACGCCGGCGCAGGCGCCCAGGCCGGTCAGCCAGGCCGGCGGGGCGATTTGCTGCGCAAACGCCGGTGGGGACGCGGGCCGGCGGCGAGCGCGCAGCCATGCCCCGGCCACGCTGCCCACGATGCCCCAGGTCAGCAGTGCGCTGACACGTTGCGATGTGTGACTATTGAGGTCGTTGGGCAGCCGCCGTCGCTCCAAAGCGAGCCAGGCCCACGGCCAGGCGCGGTCACGCACATCGGAACGCAGCAGAGAGAGCATCGTCCAGCGCTTGATGTGCGTGACCAGCAGCCCTTTGTCCAGGCGAATCGGGTAGCCGGCCGCAGTCAAGCGATAGCCCAGCTCGATGTCCTCGATGCTGGGCCGCCGATAGCGCTGCTCGTCGAACCCGCCGACCGCCTGCCAGGCCGGCCGGCGGATGGCGCCGCAGCCGGCCCAAAAGGTCGTGGCGTCAGGCCTGGCTTGCTGATGGGTGAAGTGGTGCAGCAGGTTCTTGGCCTGCGACACAAAGTTGGTGGCCAGGGGACGATCGTCGTATGAGCCAAAGATGGCCGCGACCGTCGTTTCGTTCTGAAAGGTGGCGGCCAGACGTGACAGGGTCTCCGGTCGCAAAACCACATCGGCGTCCAGAAAGAGCAAAATGTCGCCCTGGCTGACGGCCGCGCCGCGGTTGCGCGCCGTCGCCGGGCCGTGCGGCGCGCCCGTCAGGCCCACCCGTTGCACCGCGAACGCCTGGCAGACGGCCGCGGTGTCATCGGTGGAGGCGTCATCCACCACGATGCATTCGAGGGCGGGGTAGATGGAGCGCTGCAGGGCCGGCAGACTGTGACGCAAATAGCCGGCCGCGTTGTGCGCGGGCACGATCACCGAGATGGTCATGCCGCCTGATTCGAGGTGCGACAGCGGTAAGACGGGAATCGTAGGAATCATGGGAATCAAAGGCCGGGCAGCAGGCGCAGCACCTGGCCGTAACCATGCAGCATCGGGCGGGCCTGCGATCGCTCGGCCGGATTGCGCAGCCAGCGCAGGCTCCAGAGGCCGAGGCGCACCAGGATCGCCAGGGCGAAGATCAGCTTGAGCAGCAGCACCCGCCCGCGGCCGCCGGTGTGCTGCCGCCCGTTTCTATAAAAGCGGGTGTAGCTGCGGTAGAGATGGGGCAGATTGCGCGCCGGCGCCTGGCGCATGCTGTGCTGACCCGCGTGCGTGATCCAAAGCTGCGGGTGATAGACGATGTCCCAGCCGGCCCGCTGCGCACGGCGGCACCAATCGGTTTCTTCCAGGAAGAGAAAGTAGCCGGCATCGAGCGGTCCCACCTGCTCCCAGGCGCGGCCGCGGATGAGGAGGCAGGCGCCCAGGAGATGATCCACCGACCGCGGCGCGCCCAGTTCGGCGGCCTGAAATTCGCTGCGCTGAGCCAGGGGCAGCCACGGCAGCTTCCACAGGTAGAGCGCGTCGGTAAGGGCCATGCCCAGGTCAGGGTAGCCGCGCCAGCAGGAGCGCTGCGGGCTGCCATCCAGGTTGCGCAACTGCGGCCCCAGCGCGCCCACCGCAGGATGCTCATCCGCGTAGGCCACCAGGCGCCGCAGCATGTCCGGCGGAACCTCGGTGTCCGGGTTCAGCAGCAGGAGGTAGCGGCTGTCGGTCTGGCCGGCCGCCTGGTTGTTGGCCGCGGCAAAGCCCAGGTTGGCGGTGTTGGCAATCAGATGCACCTGCGGAAAGGCGCGGGCCACCGCCTCCACCGTGCCATCGGTCGAGGCATTGTCCACCACCCAGGTTTCCACGTCCAGCCCCGCCGCGCCGGCCGGCAGGCTGGCCAGACAGCGCAGCAGCCAGTCGCGCGCGTTCCAGCCCACGATGATGATCGCCAGGTCAGCCGACATGGCTCGAACTCCGACTCAAACCTCGATGCCTTCCAGCGCCGGATCCCAGGCGGGTAAACGCAGGTACTTCGCCAGGTGACGCCAACGGATATTGCCCAGGTCGGCCGCCCAGACCGCGGCAAATTGCCCGACATACTGGCGCACGAGCGATTCAACCTGCGCGCTGCGCGCGCCCGCGCCGGCCACCAGCGGCGGACGAAAATCAATCGTCACCTGGCCGCCCGGCTGCAGTGAAACGAACACCGGAATGGCGGCCGCGCCCGTGTTGAGCGCCATCTCCGCAAAGCCGATGCCGAAGCTGCGCTGACGGCCATGAAAAGGCACGACGACGTGGCGCGGGGTCTGATAGCCGTCGGCCGCCACATGAAAGACGCCGCCCTGTTTGAGGATGCGTTGCGCCTCCAACAACTGTCGCGCGAAGCGTGTGCTCTGCGTTCCCCGCGCGCCATCCTCGGCGTTTTCAGGGGAAATCGCTCCGCCGAGTTGCAGGCGGTCGGCAAAACTGGTCAGTCCCACCTCCAGCAGGCGGCGCTTGCCGCCAACGAGCATCATGTCGGTGATGCCCTGGCGTTCGAGCAGGGCCATGGGTAGCGCGTTGTAAATCGAATGGGAATGCAGGAGGATGACGCCGCGCCCCGCCGCGTGAGCCTGCGTCAGATGCTCCAACCCGCGCACCGACACCCAGCGGTCGAACTCAGCGGCCGGTGCGGCGAGCAGCGTGCTCAGCCGCCAGTGCGACCAGGTGTTGCAGATCAGGCTGTGGCGCACAATGGCCGCGACAGACGCCGGCTGCCCCATCGCGGCCAGCGTCTGCTGCACCAGGCGCACCTGCGGCCAGTAGAAGGCCCGCTGCGCCCAGCCCTGGCCGCAGAACCAGGCCAGAAACGCGCTGCCCTGGCTGTAGGGCAGCGTTGCGCCGGCCAGGCGCCGGCCGCCGCGCCGGAGACTGCGCTTGAGCAGTTGGCTGCTCCGCCTGATTCGACCTGTTCCCCAGGCGAGGGGGGACGGCGTTCTGCGCAAAGGCTGGGCGGGAGTCAGGCCGGCGGGCGCAGCCGGTTGCGGCGACGCGGGCGCCGGGGAAGACGGCGTAGCCGTTGGCGCCAGGCTGGCGCGCAATGAGGCCGCCAGCGCAGCCACCGTCAGGTTGTCAACCTGTGCGCTGACAGCGTCGGTTTGACCGAACTGTTCTTCGATGAGCAGATTCAGCTCGACCACACCCAGCGAATCGCCGCCCCGCGCAAAGAAATTGTCCCCTACTCCCACCGTCGGCGTCTTCAGCACCTGGCGGAAGATGGCGACCAACTGCGCTTCCAGTTCATCGGCCGGGGCAGACGCGGCTTCCTCCGCCTCCGCATCCAGCTTCCAATCGGCCACGGCCTCGAACTCAGCGGCCAGGTAGGCGGCGCGCGTGGCCTGGCGCTGCAGCTTACCGCTGGAAGTCTTGGGCACCATGCCCCGCTTCACCAGTTGGATGCCATGCACCGCAACGCCGTGCTGTTCCGCAATGGCGCGGCGGATGGCATCCAGCGCCTCGTCCTGGTCGGTCGCCGGGTCGAAGCCGCGCTCCACCTCCTGCACCACCACCAACTGCTCGCTGCCGTCCACGTTCACCGCAATGGCCGCGCCGCCATCGGTGCGCAGCTTGGGATGGCTGCGCTGCACGGTCCATTCGATGTCCTGCGGGTAGTAGTTCTGCCCGCGGATGATGATGATGTCCTTGATGCGGCCGGCGATATACACCTCGCCCTCCCACACAAAGCCCAGGTCGCCGCCGCGCAGGAACGGGCCTTCGTGAGTGTCGGCCAGGTAGGCGCGGAAGGTCCCTTCGGTTTCCTGCGGTCGCTGCCAGTAGCCGGCCGCCACGCTGCCCCCTGCAATCCAGATCTCGCCGACCTCATCCGCGGCGCAGCGCGTGGCGTTGGCCGGGTTCACGATCTCGGCGCACACATCATCCGAGACGCGGCCGCAACTGACCAGCTTGAGCGCGTCGGCAGCCTGGCTCACCACCACCTGACCGCGGCTCAGCGCCTCCGCATCCACCGCCAGATAGCGGGGAACATCGCTTGCACGGCGAACCGTGGTAGCCAGGGTCGCCTCAGCCATGCCATAAGCGGGATAGAAGGAATCGAAATCGAAACCGCAAGGCGCAAAGGCCTCGGCAAAATTGGTCAGCGTTTCCCAGCGAATTGGCTCCGCGCCGCAAGAAGCAAAACACCAGGTTTTCAGATCGAGTGCGGGAAGAGGCCCTTCGGTCGCCTTTTTGGTCAGCAGTTCGTAGGCAAAGTTGGGCGCGCCGCTGTGCGTCCCTCCGTAGCGGGTAATGGCCTGCAGCCAGCGCAGCGGTCGCTTGAGAAACGCCGTGGAAGACATCAGGTAGCAGACTCCGCCTGAGTACAGCGGCTGCAGCAGGCCGTTGACCAGGCCAAAATCATGATGATGCGGCAGCCAGCTCACGACAACGCTGTCCTGCCCATAACCACCGATGCGCCCGATGTAATCGCATTGGTGCGCGAGGTTGGCATGGGTCATCATCACCCCTTTGGGGCTGGCCGTGGAGCCGGAGGTGTATTGCAGATAGGCCAGCGCGTCGGGCGCCACCCTGATGTTCGCGGCATCGCCTGGCTCGTCCGCGCTCAGCGCATCGGTGGCCAGCCAGGGAATCGTGCGCAGTGCGGGCAGCTCGTTGGCCGCGCCTTCGATCTGCGACACGATGTTCGTCAGGGTGAGTACCGCCGATGCCTGCGCATCGTCCACGATGGACTGCAAGCGCGCCAGCGAGTTCTTCAGGGTCAGCGTGCCGAGCAGAGGCGCGGGCACGGCAATGACACCGGCGTAGAGACAGCCAAAGAACGCGCTGATGAACTCCAGACCGGCCGGGTAGAGCAACAGGACACGCGCGCCGGCCGGCAGCGTGCGGCGCAGATGGGCCGCAATGGCCCGCGCCGATGCGTCGAGTTGGCGGCAGGTGAGGGTGACGGTCGGCCTTTCCCCTTCATGCAAGAAGGTGTAGGTCACGCGCGCCGGCTCCTGCGCTGCGCGCTGCTGCAGGATGTCCACGAGGGTGGGCAGGGCCGCAGCCGCGCCGTGTCCGGCAGAGATCGGTGCTTCGAGGTCGGTCTTCATGTTGAAAATTCCAGGGAGGGATCATGGGACAGTTGCTCCGCT
The DNA here is from genome assembly GCA_016719785.1 of Candidatus Amarolinea dominans. NCBI lineage: Bacteria > Bacillati > Chloroflexota > Caldilineae > Caldilineales > Candidatus Amarolineaceae > Candidatus Amarolinea > Candidatus Amarolinea dominans. Next base: position 57,397 of record JADJYJ010000011.1, on the reverse strand, counting down.
AACTGCTGTTCGCGGGCCAGACGCTGCTGCAAACGCACGCGCCCGGCGGGGGAGGGAGTCACAAAACGCAGGATGCGCCAGGTCAGGCCGCGAGCAGCGGCCACCAGGCGGAACAGGGTGCGCAAACGCCCGGCCGCGGCTGGCCCGTAGGCGCGTTCGAAGAAGCGCACCTTGCTGGCGTACAGTTGCGCGTAGCTCGCCGCGCCGCGCTGACGGCTGCTGGCGCCGCCGTGATGAATGACCTTCACCGCGGGCAGGTACCAGACCTGCCAGTTGTGTCGCCACAGACGCCAGCACCAGTCGGTCTCTTCGCTGTACATGAAATAACCAGCGTCCAGCCCGCCCACCTGGTCAATGGCTTCACGCCTGACGAGGAGCGCCGCGCCGGCCACCCAATCCACCGGGTGGCTGGGTTCGTTGATCCGCGGCCGCGGGCTGGGCGCGTAGGGGCCGCTGAGCCAGCGCGCCAGGCGGGTGATGAGGAGAAATTCACTGACGAGGGTGGGGAAGCGGGCGTAGGAGGCCTGGAAGCTGCCATCCGGGTTGACCAGGGTCGGGGCCACCACCCCGGCCTGCGGATGTTGTTCCATGAAACGGACCAGTGCGCTGAGTGCGCCAGGGGTCACTTCGGTGTCGCTGTTGAGCAGAAGCACGTAACGTCCGCGGCACAGGGCCAGCGCCTGATTGTTGGCCGCGGCAAAGCCCACATTGGTGGGGTTCTCGATCAGGTGGACGTGGGGAAAATCGCGACGCACCATCGCCGTGCTGTCGTCGCGGGAAGCGTTGTCAACCACCACGATCTCGTGGTCTCCGTCCGGCGGATAGGTGCGCAGAGAGGTCAGGCAGGCGGCCAACAGATCGCGCGTGTTCCAGGAGATGATGACAATCGAAAGCATCGGCCCGGCCGCCTAGTCTGAGGACAGACGCATCTTGCGTTGCGTCATGAAATCGAGGGCCACCAGCCCGCCCAGGAAAATCCAGCCGAGGACGCTGCTGCGAAAGCCGGTGAAGCCGATGTTGTAGACGAAAGGGATGATCCAGTCGCCCAACATGCCCGCGGCCAGCATGCCCGCCAGCCCGCCCAGGGCTGCATAGACATAGGCGCGGCAAATCCGGCCGCGACCGTGGTGCGCAAACGCCAGCCGAGAACGAATAACTCGAACACCAGCCAGACAAAACACCCAAACCCCAGCAGGCCAGACTGAGCGATGATGTCAATGTAATTGTTGTGGCTGTTGAACTGCACGAAATAGCCAAGGATGGCATACAGCGGCGTGTACCAGTAGTAGTTGGCCGGGCCTAAGCCGGTGACCGGGTTGACCGAAATCAGTTCGACCAGGATGCTCCAGGCTTCCATGCGCGTCAGCAGGCTGTATTCATTGCCCTTCAACAAGACGCTGCTGACATCGGTGTAGAAGTAGAAGCCCACGATGGCTACCGGAATGGCAATGATGGTGCCGATGCGCGGGCGGGCGACCCAGATCATCACCGTCAGCGCGACCAGCGGCGGCAGCCAACCCGAAGACCAACTACGCCCCAAGATCAACCCAACGGCCAACGTGAGCGCAGCCAGGATGCCGCAGCCGACACGCGCCCACCAACGCAGGGTCGAATTGAAGAGGGCCTGGGATGCGGCCAGAACGGTGAGCCACACATAAAAAAGAGAGCCGGCAGCGCCTTCAGCCAGGCGGATAGGAATCAAACGGGCCAGGGGTGGAGCGACACGGAAGGTGATATAGAGGGCGGCAAGCGCCAGGAACAGCCAGGTCATCCATTGCAGCGTCTGCATCTCTTTGACCTGGTACGCCGCCAGCACGAAGGCCGCGGCCGAAACGATGAACAGAGCAAGGCCACCGATCTGCGCGGTGAGCGGCGCCGGTTGTGCCAGCGCCACCCAGTTGAGCTGACCCACCCCAAAGGCCAGAACCGCGCTGGCCGCCAGCGCCAGCGCAGCCAGCACTGCGCGCGACGCCAGAATGCGTACCTGGCGGCGGCGTACCAGCGTGGTCAGCAGCCAGATGCCCACCAACGCGGGCGCCATAATGAGCGGCGCATTGAGGCTGCTCTCGGAGCCGGTGCCGATCTCGAATGGAACGATCATGGCAGCCGCAATCAGCCCCACCAGGCCGAGGCCGGGCCAGCGCAGGAGCAGGATGAAACCGGCAGCGCCGGCAACCGCGATCAACAGCAGCAGCGGCGCCCGCGGGGCCAGCAGTGCGCTGCTGCTCAACACGAGCAGGACAACGACGACACGCAGCCAGAACTGGCGGTCGTGCCAGGTTCGCCATAACTCCCGGCGGGAAGGAAGCACAGGCAAGCGCAGGCGTGGAAGAGAAAGGTTCATGGTTGCACCGTTGCCCGCTCGACGATCGCTGTGCGGGCCTGTTGCAGTCCTTTCTGAAAACCGCGGTAAATATAGCCACCGACAATCCAGCGCTGTAGCGCGACTTGCACGGATGACGGCCAGCGGGCGGCCGCGGCCCGGCGCTGCATAGTTTCCAGGCCGTGCAAGGCCATGCCGCCGGACATCAGCCGCCGCACCCATTTGCGCGCCACCAGGCGCGGGGGGTCTTGCCGCCAGGCGATGGGCGTTTTGTCAGCAAACATGGGCAGGCGCGACTGCAGCGCCGGGTAACGCTCGAACAGGCGCACCGCGGCCTGGCTGGCCCGCTGCCAGCGGGCGCAGGCCGCGGCCAGGTCTTGCCCGGCGTAGTCCCAATGTTCAGCCAGGGCCGCCCGGCACTGCCAGATGGCGTAACCGGCCAGGTGCGCCCGGTAGCCAAAATCCACATCGTCCCAATTCGGCCAGCCGCCGGTCGGGTCCTGAAACTGACCGATGTCGTAGAAATCGGCGCGCAGCATAGCCAGCAGTCCGGTCTTGCACAGGGTGAAGTCCACCGGATGATCGGCCGCAGCACTGGCGCTGCTGGTGCTCAGCTCGCCTGGGCCGATCAGGGTCCCCATCCAGAGAATGCCGGACCGCTGCTGACAACGCGCGGCCAGCACAGCCAGCGCGTGGGGATGCAGCACCATATCGTCGTCCACGAAGATCAGCACTTCGCCCTGCGCTACGGCCGCGCCGCGATTGCGCGCCGCGGTCGGCCCCTGGTTGGCCTGGCGCAGATAGGTGAACCGAAAGGGCTGCGGGCTGGCGGCCAGTGACGGCGTCTCGTCGGTGGAGCCATCGTCCACCAGAATAACTTCAAAATGGCTGTGCGTTTGCTGGCCCAGGCTGGTCAGCAGGCGCGCCACAGCCGCCCGGCGGTTGAAAGTCGGGATGATGACACTCAGTTCGGGTTGATCGGCCGCCGCGCGGCCATTCACATCACCAGTCATGATCGGCATAGTAGTGCTGCGCCACCGGTTCGGTCAGGCGCCGAATCTGGCTGATCTCCTCTGCACTCAATTTCTGACGCCACGCCTGCGCCGCGGCTTGGCTGTGACGCACGATGGCATGGGGGTCCTCCCTGGGCGCCCCCACCGGATTTTGCTCGTTCGAGTGGAGCGCCACCCGGCGCTGGCTGCGTTCGCTCCAGGGCAGGTCAAGGCGCCGGTACAGATCGGCGAAGGCTTCCTGCGGCGCCGCGGCGATGTCTTCCAGGCGCAGGCAAATCCAGTCGGGATGCTGCGCCGCCGCGAGAGTGACTACGTGATAGACGCACAGCCAGAGCAGGGCCGCCTTGCCCACGAAGGTGGGCGGCGGCTGCGCAATCTGCTCGGCAAAGGGCTGCAGCCAGTCGGCCAGCAGCGCCGGCTGTTCGTTGAACGATTTGAAACCAAAGTGCCAACTGACCTGGCGCAGGCTGGCTACGAAGGCCGCCGGGTGACGCACCAGGCAAACGACATCCATATCGAACGTCTCGTCCAACCAACCCGCGGACATCACCGCGATCGGATCTTTCAGGATCGGTCGCGGCAGCCCGATGGTGCGCCGCAGGAGACGATAAGCCAGCAGCCGCCCCGGCAGATATCGCCGCGCTCCCTGGCGCTGCGACCAGTCGAAGCGATAGCTCAAGATGCGGTTGAGCGGCTCCACGTACAACGGGGCATTGTCCGCGTTGACATAGGTGAACCAGTGCCGCAGCAGATGGCCTGGCAGCAGCCCGCTGGTGGGGTTGAACACTTCGCCGATGTAGCAGGTGGAGGGGAACTGCGTCAGCATCTGCCCCACCCAGGTGGTCCCGGCCCGATGCGACCCGGTAATCAGGATCGGTTGACGCCGCCTCATGGCTGCCAGGCTCCGCCGCGACCGGCCAGGAAGTCCCGAATCCCAAAAAGCACAGCATCCCTCTGCGGTCGGCGGCTGCGCCAGCGCGGGCGCACGGTCCAACTCGATACGGTGCGCAGGTAGCCTAGCAGGATCATAGTCTGCACAGCATAGCCGAGACCGCGCTTTCTGGCAAACAGCAGGCTGTTGCGCGTGAGGTAGTAGCTGAGGGCCGGCCCATCGGGCCGTGTACGCGTGTCAGGGTGCCAGGCGCGGGCGCCAGGCACGAGCTGCACGGTAAAACCGGCCTGCTGCGCCCGCCAGCACCATTCGACATCTTCGTAATAGGCGAAGAACGCCTCGTCGAGCAGGCCGATCGTAGTCAGCAGGTTGCGCGTGGCAAGCAGCGCGCAGCCGGAGAGGAAGTCAATCCCTGGTGTGCTGCCAGCCAGCGGCGGCGGGGCATCGTACTGACCCTGATCGGACGCGCCCAGGCCGCGCGGCAAGGCCTGCCAGCCCTGGCGCAGAAAGCCGCCCGCGGAGAGGATGACCTGCGGCGCCTGCGCGGTCAGCACGGTGGGGCCGAACAGCCCGCCCCGCGGCGTCTGCTGACCGGCGACCACCAGCAGCCGGAGCATGTCGGGCGCGACGACGGCATCATCGTTGAGCAGCAGCACCGCGTCCGCACCCGCGGCCAGCGCATGGCGCATGCCCGAGTTGTTGCCCCCGCAGAAACCGAGGTTGCGCCCATTCTCCAGCACCGTCAGGCCCGGCCAGCGCTCTCGAATCAAGGCCGGCGTGCCATCGGTGGAGCCGTTGTCCACAACGATGACATCGAACGACGGATAGTCCGAAGCCAGCGCCGCTTCGAGCGCAGCAGGCACTTCGGCGCGGCTGTTCCAGGTGAGGATGATGATAGAAACGTGTGGTAGAGTCACCCTCTCACCCCGGGGAGTGTAGTTCGTGGTAGATGTGCAGCAGTTCGGCCAGTTCGGCCTGCACGGTCTTGACGGCAGGAGCCTGGCGGCGCAGGCGCGGCAGCAGGTCTGGCTCCAGCAGCAGGCGGCGCAGCGCGGCGGCCAGGCTGTCCGCATCGCCGGGCGTGAAGAGCAGGCCGTTCTGCTCATGCGTGACGAATTCGGCCATGCCACCCTGGTTGCTGGCGATCACCGGCACGCCGGCCGCGAAGGCCTCCTGGATCACCAGCGGGTTGTTTTCAACCCAGAGGGAAGGAACCACCAGGACATCGAAGCCGCCGTAGACCGCGGCCAACTGCTCGCGGCTGAAACGCCCGCAGAACTGCACGTGCGGCAGGGCTGCGGCCTGAGCGCGCAGCCGCGCGCTGTACGCCGGCGATTTGTCCGGGTCGCCCCAAATCTGCACCTCCACCGCCTCCTGCTGCGGATCGAGCCGGGCGATGGCGGCCAACAGAATGTGAACGCCCTTGATCTCGCCAATCTGGCCGACGTAGCCAATCACCAACCGCGGGCGATTGGCCGGGCGAGGGCCAACCTGGTCGGCCCAGCCCAGGTCATGGCCGTGTTCCAGCACGTGAATGGGCTGAGTCACCCCGCAGGCGGTGTGCATGGCAGCCAGGAAGCGCGACGGAGAGATCAGGCGGTCGGCCTGGGCCAGCAGCGGCAGCAGGCGCGCCTTGCGATCGGCCATGTCAAGCGCCATGCCGCGCAGGCCGGGCCGCCGCGACAACCACGGCTGGCGGCTGACCCCTTGCAGCAGCGGGCGCAAGACCGGCGCAGGCAGCACGCGGGCCGGCAGGCGGTAGGCTTTGGCCCCCCACAGCAGACAGGTCAGGCACTCCCAGGCGCTCGTTTGCCCATCGCAGACATGCCCATCCGCGTGCAGGAGCGAGATGCGCGGGCAGATGAACCAGTAATCGGTCAGGGTGATGACCAGGGGCAGGCCGCGCTGCTTGACCACGCGGATGACGCTGGCCGACAGGGTGGCGCAGGAGGTGATGTGAACCAGGTCCGGCTGCATCTCGTCGAGCAGGGCGCCCACCTGGGCGGCCATGACCGGGTTGTCGTACAGGTAGCGGTTGGGGTCCGGCCCGGCCGTCCAGTTGGCGTCGAGGCGCGCCACCGCCACGCCCTGGTAAGTGTCACGCGTCACGCCGTTGACCGGCTGCAGGCCGCTGTCCCACTCGCCCACGCAGATGACGCTCACGCGGTGGCCGGCCTGGGCCAGGGCGCTCGCAATACCGGCTGTGTAGTTTTCGGTGCCGGCCGTGTGGCGCGGGGGAAAGCCGTTGCTCAGGAAGACCAGGTTCATGGCCGACTGCGCTTGCGGCGCCAGGCGTCGGGCACGAAACTGCGCAGCAGGCGCCGGCCGGCCAGGCGACGCACGACCGGCGCGCCAAAACGCAGGGCTTGCCAGGCAAAGCGCCGCTGCGCGGGGCGGTCGCCGGTCACTGCGCCGAGTTGGGCCAGGGCCAGCCCGGCCCGGCCCCAGGCCTGCCTGGCCTGACCGGCGCTGAGCGCGGGCAAATCGGCGTCCAACAGGCGCTGGATGCGCGCCCCGCTCTCCGCCAGATCGAGGCCCTGCGCCGCGCCGCTGAAACCGCGCGGCTGGCGACAGCAGGCCAGTTCGTAATAGAACTCGTCCTGATCGAGCAGCCCCGGCCACAGCGCCGCCGCGGCCTCGATGCGCTCCGCGCCGCGTGCGGAGTCGCCCTGGCGCAGGTAGGCGAGCGCGGAGAGGAAGTAGGTGTAGCCGGCCCACTGCGGCCCGGGCTGCGGCCAGGCGGCCGGGTTGACAGGCTCAGCGGCCGGCCGTTGCAAGAACTTGTGGTACACGCGCAGGCGCTCATCCTCCATGCGCTCGACGTTGTCGGACATGTTGTCGCCGTGCGTGCGATAGTACACCAGGACAGCGGGGGCGCCGACGAACGGCCCCTGGGCCAGCAGGCGCAGCCAGAGGTCCCAATCCGCACAGCCGGAGAAGGCAGGGTCGAAGTCCCCGCTGCGGGCAAGCGCGGCGCGGCGCACCACCACGCCGGAGGGCACCAGCGCATTGCGCCAGGTGATGTCGCTGTCCAGGGTCAGCGCCGCGCCCTCGTAAGGGATGATGATCTGCGGCAGCAGCGCGCCGTCGGCGTCCATGTACTGCCAGGCGGCATAGGCGGCCACGGCGGTTGGGTGTTGCGCCAGCAGGGCGGTCATTGTGGCGAGGTATTCTGGCTGCCAGCGGTCGTCGGCGTCGAGGAAGGCGATCAACTCGCCCTGCGCCATCTGCAGGCCGCGGTTGCGCGCGCGGGCCAGGCCCTGGTTGTCCTGGCGGACGACGCGGAGCGATTGAAATCGCCCCTGACGGGCGTGCCGCCGGGCGTCCACCTGCGTGGACGCGATGTCGGTCGGCGCAGGCCGACCTGGCGGCGGAACGCCCCCCTGCCCCGAATTCATTCGGCGGCCGTCTTCATGGGCATGGTCCGCGCAAAGCTCGGCCAGAATCTTCGGCGTGGCGTCGGTGGAGCCGTCGTCAATGACGATGATTTGCGCGGGCGGCAGGGTTTGCGCCTGTGCGCTAGCCACGGCTTCGAGCAGATAGGCGGCCTGGTTGAAGGCCGGAATGATGACGCTCACAGTAGTCATGGTTGGATGTTACCAATCGTCGTCATGGTTGTACCAGGGCAGGGACGCGGCGGCGAAACCGCGGCGCAGCGCGGCCAGTTCCTCCGCGCTGACGCGGCCGCGCCAGGCGTCGGGCATGGCCTGGCTGTGACGGCTTGTGCTGCCGGGCGCATCGTCTCCCTGCGTGGTGTGGCGCTGGATGAACGCCTCACTGCCCGCGTCCCATGTCAGGGCGCAGAAGGCGAACAGCGAACGAAAAGCCGTCATGGGTTCAGCGCAGAGGTCTTCGTAGGTCACGATGCGCTGGTCGGGGTATTCACGCAGCGCGTCCAATGCCACGCGCAAGGCGCCGGCCTGACGAGCGCCGTGCCCCTCCCACTGCTCAGGCGTGGTTCCCTGCCACCAACCCATGCGGCGGTAGCTCAAACAGACCGCGGCGGGATGGCGCACCAGGAAGACGACGCGCGGCCGGAACGCGGCCAGGAACCAGGGGCAGGCCCGCGGGTTGACCTCTTTGATCACGACCCGTCGCTGTGACCGTTGGGCCAGGCGCCATTGGTCGGGCCATTGCACGATGCCGGGCTTGAACGCGGGGATGCCGTGAAAGGCGCGGGTGGCGGCAAGGCGATAGGCCGGCAGCGGGCGGGCCGGGTCAATTTCCACCACCGTGCCGCGGCCGCCGTCCGCCTGGTAGCTCAGGTTGATCGGTTCGCGCAGATAGAGCGCGTTGGCGGCCTGGCCCAGGGTTTCGCCCAGCCAACTGGAGCCGCTGCGGGGGAAGGAGAGGAGCAGGATGGGCGGCGAGAGGGGCGGCCGGCTTGCGGCCAGCCACGCGCTGAGCGGTCCCCAGCGCGCCCACCAAACCGGGCTGGCCGCGCCTGTCACTCAGCTCCCTCGGTGGACACAGGGGGCGTCAGCACTTCATCGAACATGGGGAGGTAGGGGGTGCCGACGAAGGCGGCGCGCAGCTCATCGAAGTTGAGGATGGCCTGGCGCAGATCGTCGCTGGTCAGCTTGATGGCCTGGCCGCTGACCGGGTAGTCCCCCACGCCGAGGAAGTCGAAAACCTCGTGAAAGACGCGGGGCCGATCGAGCAGCAGGTCTTCGTAGAACAGGTTGAGGGTTGGCCGCTGCATGTCTGCGATGTAGGCGGCCAGGGCCTCTTCACGCTGCACACGCTGCTGCAAGATCTCGCGGAACTTCGCCACATCAATGACCGGCGGCGGCGGCCGCTGATCCTCGGCGTAGATGTTGAAGCGCGCCGCGCTCGGTTCGCCAACCTTGATCGTGTTGAGTTGCATGACCTTGAAGGTCGAAACGACCGATTTGATGCGATTGCGCCGCTGCATGTGGATGATCGAAACCGGACTCGTCCGCAGAATGGCGGCAAAGCCGGCCGGATCGAGGATGGCGCGCAGCTTGGTCTTGAAACCGATCGCCTTGTACGGACCGCGCCAGGGCGGGGTCAGGTAGCGGCGGGTCCAGGCAAGCTGCGCGGCCGCGCCCCGCGCCAGCAGGGGGTCGAGCATCTCGCCGCGCGCTTCGATGTGCGGATGTTGGGCCAGTCCTTCCATCAGATAGGTGCTGCCGGTGCGCCCTTCGAAGAGCAGGACGAAACGTCGAACTTGGGTACGCCAGAATGTCACTGGATCAAGACCTCCCCCAGGATGTCAGATGGGTGAAGCCAATGGCCCACACCCCGCGATTGCGCAGCCAGGCGGGGTTGCGCAGCAGGCCGTTCAGCAGGCAGCGCCGCACGCGCGGGCTGTCATGGCCGGCGTGCGCGGCAAAGGCCTCTTCGATGAAGGCGGCGGCCACCTGCGCCTGGTAGCGCCGCCAACTCAGTCCGAGCACGCGGCGCCGCGCCCGTGCGGCCACGCGCAAGGCGAAGTAGCGACCGTACTGCTTCATGGTCAGGCTGTCCTCGTGCAGGCGGTGGTAGAAAAAGCAGCCGGGCACTTGGGCCACGGACGCCAGGCGGTAGAGGCGCAGCCAGTATTGCAGGTCTTCGGCCATGTAATAGGCCGCGTCGTACGCGCCGGCCTGGGCGGCCAGGTCGCGACGGTAGAGAAAGCAGTGACCGACGGCGTTGGTGTACCAGAGAGCGTCCGGCGGGTGCTGTTCCGATTCGCCGGTGATGCGGCCGGCCGCGTCCATGCGCCAGTAGCCGGTGTAGACCAGGCCAACCTCGGGGTGCGCTTGCAGGTGCGACACCATGACCGCCAGGGCTTCGGGCGCGTAGAGATCATCGTCCTGCGTCCAGGTCAGGTATTCGCCCTGGCTGGCGTCGAAGCCGATGTTGAGCGCGCCCGGCAGCTTGTCCTGGTTGTCGCCCTGATGGACGACGCGGATGCGCGGGTCGTCGAAGCCGGCCACGATGGCGAGCGTGCCGTCGCGCGAGCCGCCGTCCACCACGATCAGCTCGAAATGGGGGTAGGTCTGCGCCAGGCAGCTTGCGATGGATGAGGCGATGAAGCGGCTGCCGTTGAGCGTGGGCAGGACGATGCTGACGAGCGGTGAGGAGGGCGGAGTCATGGCGACAGGTCCCCTGCGGCGGGCGATCCCCGGCGGGAGCGCCCGGCCAGGAAGGCCAACACCCCGCGATTGCGCAGCCAGGTGGGGTCCGCGGTCACGCCCTGCCAGAGATGCCGGCGCGCCGGGTCGGTTTCGCCGGCCGCCGCGGCCGCGAAGAAGCGGCCCATGTGAACGCGGGCCAGCGCCAGGCGCAGCTCGCGGCGCGAGAAATGCGGACCGTGTGAGGGTCCCGCTGTCCCATCCTGCTGCAGCCAGGCGCGGACGCGGCCGGCCCAGGCGGCCAGGGGCTGTGCTTCGCCCCCCTCTGGCGTGAGCAGGTATTCGAGCAGGCCCAGGCGGCCAGCGGTGAGCAGGGTGGGGTCGTAGCCCACGGCCGCGATCAGCGCGGCGTCTGCGGTGGCGGTCTGCCCAGCGGCCAGGGCGCCTTTGACCAGCGCCACCTCGGCCCATGCCCGCGCCGCGCCTTGCCGGGCCGCCAGGTCAGGCGGCAGATCGGGCCGGGCAAAGAACTTGGTCAGCAGCGCGGTCACGCCGTCATGCATGCGGTGAATTTCACGGATGGAGCTGCCCGCGTGCTGGCGATAGTGGCAGACGATCTGCCGCGTCCAGTCCATGGGGCAGCCGGCCGCGGCCAGGCGCAGAAAGAGATCCCAGTCCTCGGCGATTTCGCAGGCGGGGTCGAATTCGCCCACGGTTTCCCACCAACTGCGGCGCAAGAGGACGGAGCCGGGCATGGCGACGCAGTCGAACAGCCAGGCGGCCGGGCGCAAATCAGCATGGGACCGCCAGGGCAAGCGAGCGCCGAGGTCCGCGCCCTGGTCGTTGATGAGCGCATAGCCGCCAATCGCCAGGCCCAGGTCAGGGCGACGGGCGAAGGTAGCCAGATGAGCGGCCAGCGCGCCCGGCGCGTAGAGATCATCCGAATCGAGAAAAGCGAGAAATTCGCCGCGGGCCAACCGGGCGCCGTGGTTGCGCGCGGCCGAACGGCCCTGATTGGCCTGCTGAACGACACGCACGCGGGGGTCGTTGGCCCAGCCGGCCAGGCACGCGGCCGTGTCGTCGGTGGAGCCATCGTCCACGACGATGACTTCGATGTCCTCCGCGGCGAGGGCGGGCGGGTCAGCGGTCAGGCTCTGGTTCGCTGGGCCTGGCGCTGCGACGGTCGAACGGGCCGGGGTGGTCTGCGCCAGGGCGCTGGCGACGGCCGCGGGCAGGAACGCGGCCCGGTTGTAAGTGGGAATGACGACGGAGATGCGCAGCATGATCTCAGCGCCGGCCGAACGGCAGCCAGCGCGCCAGGAACGAGCGCCGGGCCGGTCGCTCGAACTCGTAGCCGAACGCCTCGACATCGGCGCGGAAGCGGTCACGGACGAGGGCGACGAGTTCGTCGTCGTAATAGACAGAATAATGCTCGTGGCTGGACTTGTTGCGCACCGGCAGCTCCTGATAGGGGATGTCCAGGCGCTCGCACAACTGGCGGAAGTCGGCGTCCAGGCGCTCCTGGCGCATCACCAGGTTGACATGGCTGAACGGCGCCTGCCCGGGCGGGTCGTCGGGAAGTTCAACGAAACTGGCGGCCGACGCGATCTTGTTTGCCATCTTCAAGAAGCGCGCGCGGTCCCAGGTCACCGGCCCGCGATGGGGCGAAAAGTACATGGAGATCAGGCGCTCCCACGGGTTGCGCACACAGGTGGTCTTGAACAGGCGCTGGAAAAGCGCAGCGGGCAGTTCGCGCTGGTAGTCGCGCAGGGGCGAATGTTTGCGCAGGTTGTAGACCGGGTGCATCAGGCCAAAGCGATCGAAGCCGTCCAGCTCCTCCATGGGGCGCGTGGCAAATTTTTGCGCATAGGCCGGCAGCGCGTCGCCCTGCGATTGCGCCGGCGGGGGGGCGATTTCCTGCGGAAACGCCTTGATGAGTTGATCATCGGCAAAGGGCAGCAAGATGTTCTGGATCGAATTGCCGGCCGTCTTGGGGATGTGAACGAAGAGGAAGTTGCATTGCTCTGAAATCATGCGTTGGTTCGGCTCCGTGATGCTTGCTGCGCCCAATGATAGGCGGCGACGGTGCGGGCGGCCACTGCGGCCGGCTCGAAGCCGCCGGCCTGGAAACGGCGGCGGCTGGCCTCGCCCAGCGCGTGCAGTTCGTGACGCGGCCGCTGCGCCAGGTCGGTCAGGGCGGCCGCCAGTGCGGGGACATCGCCCGGCGCGACCAGCCAGCCATTTTCGCCGTCAACCACCAGCTCCGGGTTTCCGCCCACGCGGGTGGCAACGATGGGTTTGCCCGCGGCCAGGGCTTCGATCAGCGCCACAGGCAGGCCCTCCCAGTACGAGGGCAGCACGACCGCGTCGCTGGCGGCCAACAGGTCGGGCAAGTCGGCATGGGTGACGATGCCCAGGAAGCGGACCTGGCTGGCCAGGTGCAGCTCAGCAGCCAGCGCTTGCAGCTCGCCGGCCAGGGGGCCGTCGCCGGCCAGCAGCAGGCGCACCTCCACACCGGCGGCGCTGACCTGGGCCACCGCGTGCAGGAGGTCGCGGTGCCCCTTCTGCGGCATCAGGCGGGCCACGCAGATGATGGTACACGGGCCGCTGGCCGTAGATGGCCGGGCCGGCAGCGGCGTGACCGGGTAAGGAATGACGGCAATGGGCTGAACCGCGCCGCCAATCCCAATCAGGCCGTCGCGGCCGGCCGCGGAAACGGCAATCAGCAGGTCGGCATTCAGGAGCGGCGCGGCGACGAGCGGCTCGTGCAGGGCGGGGTCCGGGCTGTTGTGCTCGGTGTAGACGACGGGGTAATCAAAGCCGCGCAGCCAGGCCAGCGCGCCCGGCGGGTCTTCACCGCAGCCCCAGCCATGCACATGCACGATGGCCGGCGCCGCGGGCGGGGATCGGCGCCAGGCGGACTGCAAGGGGCGGTAGTACCAGTGTTCGACGGCCAGCAGGCGCGCCAGGCGCTCGCGGCCAACTCCCTGGGCGCCCTGCCAGGAGCGCTGCCAGGCGCGGCCGCGGCGCAGCGCATCGGCCAGGGCCAGCAGGGCCAGCAGCGGGCTGAGCAGAGTCAGGCCGGCCGCGATCAACGCCAGGCGTCGGCCCCGCACCAGGTCGGTCAGGCGAACGAGCCAGGGTGGCGCGCTGAGGATGGGGATGCCGGCCGCGGTCAGACTGGCAACATTCTGGTTGGGCAGGGTGGGACGCCGCACCACGTAGATGCGCACCCGGTGTCCCTGCGCCTGCAATTCACGGGCCAGCGGCACCAGCGCGGATTCGATGCCGCCGATGGGCGCCAGCACGGTCATCAGCATGGTGATGTCAAACATGGACCAAACGGGATCTCATGTCAATCAACGTATCCCAGTTCGCGCAGGCGGCGCTGGACGATTTCGGCCTCGGCGGCGCTCAGGGCGGCGGTGCGCGGGGCGGGTGGGTAATGCCGGCGGTTGGCCTGCCACTGGCTGTAGAAGGCTTCAAAGCGCAGGCGGACCCCCTGGTAGGCCGGTTCTGCGCTGACATCGGTCGTTTCCCTGGGATCACGCGCCAGGTCGAACAGGCGGCTGGGGCGCCCCTGCCAGACGATGAGCTTGGTCGTTTCGCTGACAACGGCGGTCTGGCTGCCGGTATGGCTGCGGTCGTGCAGGGTCGGGCTGTCGGCCACACGCTGAGCGGCCTCTGCGTCCGACTGGCCCGCGTACTCGCTGATGACCGCGGGCCGGTCCGCGGCGGTCGCCAGCAGGCTGAGGCCGGAGGAGAGCGCCGCGGCCTGCGGTGTCCCCTCAGCGCCCGCGGCCGCCAGCAGGGTGGGGGGGATGTCCACCAGGCTGACCGGGCGCGTCACGACTGCGGGGGTGGTGAGGTCGGGGTGAACGAGGATCAGCGGCACATGGATCAGCTCCTGGTAGAGCCGCGGCCCATGCCCGACGATGTTGTCATGCTCGCCGAACATTTCGCCGTGATCGGCCGTGATGATGAGCACGGTGCGGTCGAGCAGGCCGCTGCGCTGCAGGTCGCCGACGAAGCGGCGCAGGCAGGAGTCCAGGTGACAGATGGCCGCGTCGTAGAGCGCCATCTTCTGGCGCTGATCCTCCGGATCCACGGTGAGCAGCAGGCGGTTGTGCTCCAGCGGCTGGATGTCGCGGTAGCGATTGCTGTGCTGCCAGGGATCGCCGGCGACGAAGCGGCGTACGATGGAGAGCGGCGCGGTGTAGGGCATGTGCGCGTCCATCAGGTTGGCGAAGACGAAGGCCGGCTGCGTGGCCTCAGTCAGCGTGCGCCGGATGTCGGCCAGGGTGTCCCCGCTGCGCGTGCTCCAGCCGCGCTGGTAGGGGAAGGGCTGGCGGCGGACGCGATCTACCCAGAAGTTCCAGGCCCGGTTGAGGAGGGTGCGGCGGTAGCGGGGGCGCCAACTGCCATCCCAGTAGTCCACCTGGCGGCCAAACGCGTCGAGCAGGCCGGTTTCACGGCTGACCAGCACGTTTTGCGTGAAGGCGTGGGTGGTGTAGCCGGCCGCGGCCAGCAGGGTGGGCAGTTGGGCCACCTCCGGCGCCAACTGCCGGTCAGCGTGGCGCGGATCGAAGCTGAGGCCATGCTCACTGGGATAGAGGCCGGTGAACATCGAGGTGTGCGACGGCACGGACCAGTTGCCGGGCGCGTAGGCATTGCGGAAAACCCGGTGGCGGGCGGCCAACTGCGCCAGGAACGGCGTGGTGGGGCGGTCATAGCCGTGAAAGGTGGTGTTGGCCGCGCGCACAGAGTCGAGCACCAGCAGAACCAGGTGAGGCGGTGAAGTCATGGATGAGACCCGACGGCGGATTTCTGGGCGATGACCTGGCGGTAGACGGCCAGGGTGGCCTTGACCATGGCCGCGACGGTGAAGTCGCCGGCCAGGAAGCGGGCACGGCCGGCCTGACCCATGCGCCGGCGCAGATCGGGGTCCTGGGCCAGGCGGTGCAGCGCGGCGGCCAGGGCGGCGGGGTCGTCCGGCGGCGTCAGCAGGCCGTTGACCCCCTCTTCGATCAGCTCCGGCAGGCCGCCGACGCGCGTGGCGACGACCGGTTTGGCCCAGGCCATCGCTTCGAGCACGCTGACGGAGCGGCCATCGTTGCGCGTGGGGTGGGCGACGATGTCGGTGCGCTGCATGATGGGCGCCAGGTCAGCAAAGGCGCCGCTAAATTCGACCGAGGATGCCAGGCCCCAGGCCGCGGCCTGCGCCTGCAGGCTGCTGCGCAAAGGGCCATCGCCGGCAAAAACGACCCGCAGCGCGCCCGCCGGACTTTCGCCCGCCGCACCCTGCTCGTTCAAGATGCGCAGTGCGGCCAGCAGCAGGTCTGGCCCTTTCTCCGGCGCCAGGCGCCCCACCGCGGTGACGATGACCGGGCCGGGCGCGGGGCCGGCCGGGTCAGTAGGGCGCAGCGCGTCGTCGGCGGGCGCGCTGGTCACGGCATTGGGCACGACCACGCCTGGCGGAATGGGGCCGCACAGGCGCTGCAGCCCGTCCAGGCTGGCCTGCGCACGGCCGATGATGGCATCGGCCCGGCCGATGACCGGACACAGGCCCGCCCAGACCGACGCCAGCCCCTCATCGGGCGCGCCATATTCGGTGTAGATCAGCGGCAGGCCGCGATCGGCCGCGTAGACCAGACCGCCCGGCAGCATGGAGTGCTGCACATCCACCAGATCGGGCGGCCAACGCCGGCGGGCGCGATCCAGGCGACGCCACAGCCACCAACTCAGGCCATCGGCGAAGAGCCAGCGCCCGAAGCGGCCGTGCAGCCAGCCAACCGCGCCCTGCCAACTGCGCGCCCAGGATCGGCCGCGGCGCCGGCGGTCGGCCAGGGCCGCGAGCAGGAGCAGGGGGACGCACAGCGCCAGCAGCAGGCGCATCGAAGCCTGGCGCCAGGCCAGGGGTGGGTCGAGCAGACGGGCCAGCCAGGCCGGCGGCGCGGAGAGGGTCACGCCTGCCTGCTGCATGCGCTGCCAGTAGGGGTGATCTGGCGCGACCGCCTCGCGGATGGCGACGAACACCTGCACCCCTTCGGCGGCCAGGCCCGCGGCCAGGGCCGACATCTGCGCCTCGAACCCGCCGCGCGTGCGCAGGTCAGGCGCCAGGAGGTAGACTCTCATGCCGGATCGTCCCAGCCGAAATCACGGCCCAGGAAGTCGGTCAACCGCCGGTTGTGCGGCCGGAAGAAGGCGGCGAGTTCGCCGAAGACCGCGGGTTTCTCGGAGAAATCCGCAGTCTGGCCCCCAGTCTGATTGAAGGGCCGGTACGCGGTCGGTTCCCAGGCCGGCAGTTCCAGGAAGTCGAGCACCTGGCGGAAGATGAGCGCGGGCTGCTCGTAGAAGTCCTCGCTACGCAGGATGAGCATCTGCCCGGCCGGAAAGAAGCGGCGCCAGGCCTGCAGTTGATCCACGTAGAGGCCGCGGGCCAGGTAGGAGAAGTGCATGGGGGCAAAACCGGGGGAAGCCGGGTCGGTCTGCAGTCTGTCCATGTCTCCGGCCAGGCGCTCCTGCTCCGCGGCCACGGCGTCAGCAAACGAAAGGGACTCGATGCCCTGGCGGCCGGCGCGGCGCTCCAACTGGTAGTGCGAGTAAGCGCGGTCCACCGGGTTGCGCAGCAGGGCAATCAGCTTGACCCGCGGCAACAGCGCCTGCACGGCCTGCGGCGCGGCCGGGTGAAAGAGGTACATCGGCGTCGCCTCGCCCACACGCTGAGCGCGGGCCAGGCGCAGGGGAAAATGGGCCTGGTACCAGCCGCGGCCGGCGCTCAGGTTCAGGTCGAAGTAGTGCAGCTCCTTGTCGCGCACGGCCGCCACCGCGGGATGCCCGGCCAGATAATTGAAGAGCGAGGTGGTGCCCCCGCGCTGCGCGCCGATGATCAGGAAATCGGGCAGGCGGCGCAGGCGCGACGTCAGGCGCCGGGTCAACCAGGTGCGCAGGAACAGGGCGTACAATCCACGATTGCGCAGCAGGGCCGGCTGCTCACGGACGGCGTGCGGCAGGGTGCGGCGGGCCGTGCTGGTATCGAAGCGGGCCAGGGCGTCGAAACAGGCCTGGCCCCAGAAGTGCGGCTGACGGCTGCGCCATGACGCCAGCGCCAGACCCGCGGCCGGACGCAGCGGGGCCGGCAGGGCCGCCAGCTCGTTCAAGAGCGCCCGGCCCGTCAACTGCGGGATGGCCCAATACTGGCGCTGCAAGCCAAGCCAGCGCTGTTCGAACAGGCGGCTCAGCAGCGGCGTCGCGGCCTGGCCGTGACGGGAAAACGCGGCCTGGATGTCGCCGATGGCCGCCAGCGAGGGCATCACGACCGCGCCCAGGCTGTGACGCCAACTGATGCCCAGCGGGCGATCGCCCAGGGCCTGCCAGCGCGCCTGGCCCTGTACGCGCAGCCAGTACTCGTGCTGGCTGGCTCGTGACAGATCGGGCGGGCCGTGCTGCGCCAGCAGGCTGCGGCGCACCAGCAGCAGCGGCCAGGCGGTGGGCAGCGCAAAATCAATATCGCCGGACAGGCCGGCGGCCTCCTCGCTGCCTTCGGCGGCCAGCACGTACGCGCCACACACCATCTCCGCGTCCGCGGCCAGGCCGGCCAGCGCCGCGGCGGCGGTCAGCGCCTCGCCGGGCAGCAGCCAGGCGATGAAATCGCCCTGCGCCTGCGCCACCCCGTGCGCCAGCGCCGCGCTGGGGTCAGCGGTGGGCGGCGCGTCCAACACGGTGAGATGGCCGGCGTGCTGCTCCACCAGCGCCCAATGCTCAGGGTCGGCGCCGCCGTTGACGGCCATCCACTGCACATCCGCGCTGGCCTGCACGTGCGCCAGGGTGGCCGCCAGCCAGCGTCGCGGCGCGGCCGTGACCACCAGGACGACAGACAGACGAACGGGCACGGCTAATCCACGTAACCGAGCGCGCGCAGTTGCTGGGCCATCAACGCCTCTTGCTCCGGCGTGAGGTCGGCAGAGGCATCGGCATCCGGCGGCGCGGCGGGGTCGCCCTGCTTTTCGGCGGGGGTGGCCGCGGTGGGCTGAGCGGACGGCGGACGCTGCGTCAGCAGCGCGGGCGCCAGGAACTCCTGCAGCACGCGGCCATCGTAGTCGGCCGGCCGGGCCGCGTCCATCAGGTAGAGCACGGTGGCGGGAATGTCGGCCAGGTCCGCGGCCAGCATGTTCTCGCCGGGGCTGAAGTCCGCACCCGAGAAGACAAAAATGCCGTCGCGGCTGTGCTCGCCGTTCCACGCGCCGCTGCCGCGCTCGAAGTAGGACGCGCTGCGGTAGTTGGGGCCGAACGCCAGGCTCCAATCCGAGCTGAAGGTGTCCAGGATGAGGGCCGGGGCCTGCGCCATCTGCGGGCCGTGGTACAACTGGCCGGCGGGCAGCACGGCCTGGAAGACCGGCTTGCCGCCGGGGTCGGTCAGGGCCAACAGCCGCGCCTGCACATCGGCCGCGGCGTCGGCGGCCGCGGCGGGGTTGGCGTAGATGAGCGAGCCGAACGACATGAACTGCGAACGTCCCCAGTCGGCCTGGCCGTCGAACGCGTAGGCGCGATACGCGGCGGGGGCAAGCTGCTCCAGGCGGCGGGCCAGCCAGGCCGGCAGCGGCCCGTTTCCGGCTCTCAGCGCCCGGCGCAGCCCATTGCGCACCACTCGTTCCAGCGGCCCATGCAGCCCAGCCTGTTGACCGGCCTGCACGAGCAGCCAGTTCAGGTCGCCGGCCGGGTCCGTGGGCGTGCGCGGCGCCCAGGTGAGCAGGCCCTGGTCATAGAGCCACTGGTTGATGTAGAACTTGCCCTGGATGCGCCGCGAGCCGTGGTCCGAAATGAGCATGACGTTGAGCGGCTGCAGCGCGTCGAGCAGTTGGCCCAGGTGGCGGTCGCTGTCCGCGTAGGCTCGCTGCACACCGGCCATGTCGGGCGCCAGGTGATTGGCGTGATCGGGCAGCATCAGATTGATGACGAGGACATCGAGTTCGAGCTGCGCGGTCAGGCGAATGGCCGCGGCCACCTGAAACGCCTGCGTCCGCTCATCGGCCGCGTACCAGCCCTCGCCGTTCACCAACATGCCCTCCAGGTGGCCCGGCTCGTAAGGCCCCAACTCCGCCTCCAGCCCGGGCAGGAGGTTGGGCGGGTAGAGGTAGCGGCGCAGCGGGTCAATCAGCGGATAGCCGCACAACACGAAACCGTCCAGCGGCTGGGTTGGAAAGGTGAGGGGGATGTTGACCAGGCCGACTTTGCAGCCGCGGGCGTTGAGCTGGCGCCAGAAAGGGACGCCATGCACCGTGGCCGAGGTGTGCAGTTGCAGATGCGGGGGATCGGCGTCGCGCACCAGCCGGTTCCATTCGAAGACGCCGTGCTTGCCGGGATTCGCGCCGGTCGCCAGGGTTGACCAGGCCACGGGCGTCAGCGCGGGCATGGTGGAATGGAGCACGCCAGAGCGCCCCTCGGCTATCAGGCGCTGCACGTTGGGCAGCGAGCCGTCCTGCAGCCAGGGCGTCATGTATTCCCAGCACGCGGCGTCGAATCCGGCCACGAGCAGCGGCAGGCGGCGTCCGCTCATGATTGCTCTCCGCGGGGGTTGGCTGGCTGACCGGGCTGTCGCCCCGGCGGTCCCGCAGAAAATCGCCCGGCGCGCCAGCGGGCGATGAGCGCGGGGCCGAACGCGCGACGCAGCAAGGCTTGCAGCAAGATAGAACGCACCCCGCGGTTGGCGAGGAGCCGCGGTTGGCGGCGCACGGCCCAACGCAGGCAGGCCGCGGCCTGATCGGGCTGCTGGTCGGCCAGGCGCAGGCCCTGGCTGAGCAGCAGTTCGGTGACGAACGGCTGCACCGCGCGGGTCAGCGGGCCGGGCAGCGCGGTGCAGGCGGGGTCGGCCAGCTCAGCCGCGAAGCAGGCGGGCCATTCCGCGGGCCGACCCCGCGCCAGCGCTTCCCAGCGCAGGCCCAACGGCCGCCGCGCCGCGGCCACGCCATCGCCGCCGTGCCGCTGGGCAATGCTGTAAATTTCGCCGATCATCGCCAGCGGCAGCGCGTGGGTCTTGGCCTGCGGCTGCAGGCGAAAGAGGGCCAGCGGCGCATCGGCAAGGAAGACAAAATCGCCCACCTGGCGCAGGCGAATCCACAGGTCGTAGTCCATGCCATAGTGCAGCGACCCATCCAGGTAGCCCACCTGCCGCAGCGCGCTGTGCCGCAGCAGCACCGTCGGTTGGCGAATCACGCCCCCGCGCCCCAGCAGCGTGCTGAGCGGCGGCTGAGCCTCGATGCGGCCGGTCGAACTCTTGACCTTGCGGCCCGCGCTGTCAATGTAGTCACAGTTGCCATGCACGAGCACCGCGTGCGGATGCGCCAGCAGCGTCGTCACCGCGCGGATCAGCGCGCCCGGCAGCAGCAGATCGTCGGAGTTGAGCCACCCCACGAACTCCCCGCGGGCGCGGCGGAACCCCTGGTTGATGGCGTCGGTCTGTCCGTGGTCCGGCGCGCTGACCCAATGCGTCAGCCAGGGCGCATAGCGTTGGATGATCTCCACGCTGCCATCGCGGCTGCCGCCGTCCATGACGATGACCTCCAGGTTGGGGTAGCCCTGCAGCAGCACGGAGCGCAGCGCCTCTTCCAGGAACGCGGCCTGTTGAAAGGATGGAGTGACGATGCTGACGAGCGGCCAGGTCATGTCAGGCGCCAGGTCGGGCGTCGGGGCGTCGGTCCAGGGCCAGCCCTGTTGGCAGGTCGGCGGCGGTAATTCAGCGAGAGTCGGCATGATACGGTCCCACCATTGAAATTCTCACACAGGGACGCGGCTGCGCAGGAAGTTCCAGGCGCCGCGCCAGGGGCCGGCGGCCTGCACGGCCTGGGCGCGGGCCACCTGCCAGCGTTCGCGGCGCGTCCAGGTGCTGGCCGGGCGCAAAACGACGTTCCACGGCGCCAGCGGAGAGGTCCGGCCTGCACCCTCCTGACCGGTGAGGGCTGCGGACAGCGCCTCTTTGGGATATCCCAGGCGGTTGAGGGTGGCCTCGCCCAGCTCATCCAGGTAGGCCTGGGCAAAATGACGCATCTGCGCGTCGCCTGCCAGGGCCTGCCACTCGGTCAAATGATCCGGCACCGGGCGGTCATGCTGTTGAATGCCGATCTGATCGCCCAGGCGCCCCGACGGCGCGGCGCGTTGACCGTAGGTCAGCATCTCCGCGTGCGGCGCCAGGCCCAAGCGCTCGCATAGACCAGCCAGGCACGCCTGCGGCTCGGTCGCCAGGTCCTCATAGCGCACCACGATCGCGGCGTCGCCCTGCGTCTGTATCGCGTCCGCGATGCGCACAGGCGCCACGCGCAGATCGGCCGCGTGCTGAGCCAGCCGCGGCCAATCGCCCTTCACCCAGGTGGTCAGAATAGAATGCAGCACCGCCAGCGGATTGCGCAGGAGCAGGATGACGGACGCCTGCGGGAAAAGGGTGCGCAGTTCCGGGATGATGAAATAGTAGCGCGGCGTCTTGTCCAGGAAGATGCGCTTGCCCTGCCGGGCCAGCGCCGCGCCGTAAACTGTAGCCGCAAATGCACGCAGGCCGTCTCGATAGGTCTCTGCGCCGTCCGCGTGCTCGGCCAGAAAGGCACGCACCGCCTTGAAGGCCCACTGACTGTTGTATTCGGCCTGAATGCCATGCTGACGCAAGCCGTAGAGCGGGTGCAGGAGCAGCCAGGGTTCGGCCGCGGTGGCTATGTCAGGATGGCCGCTGAGCATACGCTGCAGCAGGGTGGAGCCGGCGCGCGGCTGCGAAATGATGAAGATCAAGCCCTCACCCAGGAACTCACCAGGCATCGTCAGCCTCATAGCCCAGGGCGATCAGGATATCGCCCGCGATTGCTTTGCACAACTGTTTGTGTTCCGCGTCGAAGGCCTGCCGCCAGGCGCCGCTGGCGCCCTGGCGAAAGTTGCGCGTGCCGCCAAACAGGTCGCCGGCCACGCGGCGCAGGGTCGCTTCATCACAGGGGATGCCGAGGTGGCGCACGATGGCGGTCAATTCTGCGATCTGGGCCGCCTCGCTGCCCCCGCCCCGCGGGCCAACCAGCGCCTCGAAGCGGGTGATGCAGGTGTTGGCATCCTGCAGCCAGGGCAGGAACAGACGGTAGCGCTCGCCGATGCCCAGCAGAAAAGGCTCGCCGGGCGCTGCGGCCGGAATGCCCCGCAGGGTCGCGCCCAGGCGCTCAGCCTCCGGCAGGCCCTGGTAATGCGCGTGCAGGCGATGCGCCGGGTTGGTCATCACGTAGGTGACATGCGAGAGCGCGGTGTCGCGCGGATCGCGCAGGATGAGGACGCTGCGCAGGCCCAGGCGCCGGAGCAGGGCGCTGAGTTCAGGCGAAAAAGGGATGTGCCCGCGTGCGTAGGGTGTTGGGGCGGCTGCCTGCGCCAGCAACGTGGATCGCAAGAAGGTCTCGACTGCGGCCAGGCTCAGCCAGGCGTCGGCGCCCACGCCCACCATCACCAGGGGATCGCCATCAACGGGCGGCTGCTGGCGCCGCACATCCTCCGGCAAGAAGGAGACATGCCGCGGTTGCACGCCAGGCAGCAGGCTGATCGCCTTGGAGAGCAGGTTGGTGCCGGCTTTGGGCACGCTGTTCAATAGGAAGGACGCCGCGGCGGCCGGCCGACCGCGCGCACTGTTGAGCCAATTTATCGCCTTTATCGCCTTTATCACCGCACGCCGCCCGTCACCAATCCAGGTCTTGCTCATACCCCCACTCGATCAGGGACTGGCCGGCCAGCTCTTTGAACAGCGCCCTGTGAGCCGGGCTGAACTCCTTGCGCCAACTGCCAATGGCCCCGCGGTCGAAGGTGTTGGTGCCCCCGAAGACCTGGGCGGCTGCCTGCTCGATCTCCGCGGCCGACAGGTGCAGGCCAATATGGTTGGTAATGGCCTCCAACTCCTGGCGTTGGCTGGTCCGCGACCCACCGCCCTGCGGCCCCACCAATTTCTCGAACGCGGTCGTATAGTTGAACGACTGCGCCATCCACGGCATCACACTACGGCAGCGCTGGGCGATGTCCAGCAGGCGCGGGCCGTCGTCGCCAACCGGCTCGACGCCGCGAATCGAAACGGTGATGCGCTCGGCCGGCGACAGCGGGCGATAGAGGTCAGACAAGAAATGTTTGGTCGTCTTGGAGACGTGGCGCGCATGGGACACGACGATGTCGCGCGGATCACGAATCATCAGCAGCGATTTCATCTCCATTCGAGTCAGCAGCGCGGCCAGGGCCTCAGAGAAGGGAATATGCCCGGTCACGTAATGGCCGGGTTTCACCTGCTTCAGAGCCTCGTGCAGCGAGGCGAGCACCACCAGGTGCGGCCAGTCAATCCCGATCGGGACCAGGGTGGCCGTTTCGGACGCGGCCTGCTCGAAACGCGCGGCGCTGGTTTGACCAAAATGAACGGGGGCGCGCTGTATTCCCGGCAGCAGATCCATCGCTTTCGACAAGAGGTGAGTGCCGGACTTGGGCAGGCTGTTGAGCAGGGTCGGCCGGGGACCTGCGGGCGGGCACAGACGGTCGAGAAGGTTCATGAGGCAGGTTCTATCAGGGGCTGCGCTGGGCCAAACAGAGCCGGGCCAACCCAGCCGCTGTCCTCGACCGCGCCCTGTTCGCGGCGATGAATCCAGCGATGAGGAACCACGATCATGCCGCGGCCGGGGAAGGAGCCGCTGGCATAAATATCATGATTGCGCACCGAGAAGGACAACACATCGTTCAATTCCAGGTAGCGACCCTGACGCAGGCGGGCGACCGCAATGTCAACCCAGTAATCGCCGGCCAGGAGGGGCAAGATGGGCAGCACAACGTCCAACGTGCCGCGGCCGCTCAGGTCGTGCAAGGGGAATCCGCTCGTCGGGTCGTTGGACAAGCGCAGGACCTCCAGCCCCATCTGAGATTTGACGCGAATGCCCAGGCGCACCGACGGCATGGTCTTGCCGTCCGCCACACTGTAGTGCAGACGCAGCTTCAGGCTGCCGCCGACCGGCAGGTCCTGCAAGGTCTGGTCGTGCGCATCGAGCACTTCGATGTGTTCGATGCGCACGGGGCCATCGCCGCCCAGTTTGTTGGTGTCCACATGCCAGCAGCCGCCGCTTTCGCCCTGCGCCAGGTAGGTGCGAATGACATCGTCCGGCGTGCCTTCCATCAGCAGGCGCCCCTTTTGCAGCAGGATGGCGCGCGTACACAGGTTGGCCACGGCCGCCATGTTGTGACTGACAAAGAGGATGGTGCGGCCATCGTTAGCGATGTCGCTCATCTTGCCCAGGCATTTGCGCTGGAACGCGGCATCGCCCACGGCCAAAACCTCGTCAATGAGCAGGATCTCCGGATCGAGATGGGCCGCGACGGCAAAGGCCAGGCGCACGTGCATGCCGCTGGAGTAGCGTTTGACCGGGGTATCGAGGAATTGCTCCACCTCGGAAAAGGCCACGATCTCATCGAACTTGCGGCGAACCTCGGCGTTCTTCATGCCCAGGATATTGCCGTTGAGGTAGATGTTTTCACGGCCGGTCAATTCGGGATGAAAACCGGTGCCCACTTCGAGCAGCGAGCCAATGCGCCCATAGATCTGGGCGCGGCCCTCGGAGGGTTTGGTGATGCGACACAGCACCTTGAGCAGCGTGGACTTGCCGGCGCCATTACTGCCGACGACGCCGACGATTTCACCCTGGTTGACCGCGAAGGAGATGTCACGCATCGCCCACAGCGTCTCCGCCTCGCTCGGCGGTCGGCCGATTTCACGGATGTAGGCAAAGGGCGCCAGGGCAACCTGACGTGCAGCCTGCCAGGCGTTGGCCGGACGCGACGGAGGGAGGCCAATACGATACATTTTGCCGAGATGTTCGGCGCGAATGACTGGGTCGTTCATAAGGATGATGGGTACACTGAGTAGAGTGCGGCCTGAAACCGGGTTTCTGATGCGACGAGAAACCCGGTTTCTGGGAGAAACCGGGTTTCTGATAGGTTGATGCGTTAGGCGTCCGGTTTCTGGGAGAAACCGGGTGTCAGGATGAGGTGCTCAGGGGCAAGGAATGGTCGTTTCGACGCTGGTCAGCACATCGTCGGGGAAGGCGCTGGCGACCGCGGCATAAGCCGTATCCGTACCGACGTTGCCGTGCAGGCGGTCAATGGCGAGATCATCAGTGCAGGTATCATCCGCTCCGTAGAGGGTGTCATTGTCCTCATTGCCATCGAGGCGATCGGTCCCAGCCTGGCCCCACATGACGTCGTCGCCGAAGCCGCCGCTCATGATGTCATCGTTGAAGTGACCGTTCATGAAGTCATCGCCGACGCCGCCCATCATGTCATCATAGCCAGCACCACCGATCATATTGTCGTTGCCATAGCCGCCGGTGATGGTGTCGTTGTCGTTCTGACCCTGGATGATGTCATCGCCATCGCCGGCCTCGATCAGGTCGTTGCCGTCGTTGCCGCGCAGGTTGTCGTTGCCGAAGCCGCCTTCGATCCAACCATCGCCGACGTTGCCGAGGATCGTGTCGTTGCCGGCATCGCCCAGCAGACGGTTGTCTGCGGTGTCGCCGATGATACGGTCGTTGAAGGCCGAACCCCAGACGTTCTCCAGAGTGGCGAGAACGATGGTGTCCGTACCGCCCCAGCCGTCCGTGGTTGCCAACGCACCGGTGAGGTCAACCACGACGCGGGTCGGTGAATCGTTGTACATGGCCCAGTCTTTGTCGTCGCCGCCATCGAGCGTGTCATCGTCGGCGCCGCCGTTCAACCTGTCGCAGCCGCCCAGGCCAGACAGGGTGTCATCGTCAGCCAGGCCAAACAGTCTGTCGTTATCGGCGGTGCCAGTCAAGATGTCGTTTCCGGGGCCACCGTTCTGCGCGCCCCCGTTGGCGAACAGAGAGCAGTCTACATATTCCAGGGCCTTGTAGTTGTCCACACCGATGGTCTCGGCGATGGTGTCTGCCAATTCGCCATTGATGGCGTAGGCACGCTCCACCAGGGCCTGGCCAATGGACATCGGTGAATCCTTGGCATCCAACATTGCGTTGATGCGCGTATCATTCAGGCCGCGCAGGGTGGCCTCAGCCCAGGCATCCGTAGGGCCGCGATGCCCCACCACGCCCGACAGGTCAATGCGGTCGTTACCGTCATGGGTGCGAATGGCGAAGCCCTTGAAACTCGACGAAGCATAGCTGTGGAGGGCGCCGTCGAAGGTCATCACCACGGCGTCGCCGCTGTCCCGTGCAGTCACCACATCCGCGCCGCTGCTGCCATGCACGAAGATGGAGCCGCCGTTGTACTGGTACAAGCCAACCAGGGCCAGTGTGCCTGCAGATGACTTAGCCAGAATGTAGTAATCATACTCAGCGTCGGCCGCGTCGCCGGCATCGTTCGGCAGGTTCAGGTCCGTGCCGAGAACGAAGCTCTGCGGGGTTGCGGCATTGGCCATCACCGCCGTACCCAGGACCACATCGCGGGCATCGGCCCGACGATCGGCCGACTGGAAGAAGGTCACGGTGACGTTGGCAGCGGCTTTGCCGAAGTTCAGGGTGACAGTGTTCCCGTTGGCGATAAAACTACCACCCGCGAGAGCATCCGAGGATGGCTGTGCAGCAACCCACGCGGTGGTGACGATCAAGACAATGACCAACAATGTGGCAACCGAGCGCGCGCGACGCTGACGAAAGACAGCGGGTAAATGCGTAAACCAGTTCATTTGTTTTCTCCTGCAGACACAAGAAACGGCTTGAGCCACATCGAAGTTGACTCAATCACTGATGAGGGGGAGAAAGGGATCAAACGCACGGGAACGGGGAACAAAAATCGGTAAGTGTCAGGATTCTTGTCAATAGACATACCTCCTTGGTGAACGTGGCTCATGTGGGTGTGGAGGACTACTTGAGTAGAAAGTGTATCACACAGTCACCCGCATGTCAACCAACACTCAAATCGAATCTACGATATTCTGCTCGACGCGGCGGAAGTAGAAGGCGCCGGCCACGAGCAAAATAAGAACCGCCAACACCACCAGGCCATTGAGCCAGGTTGGTTGCCACTCAGCGCCGAGCAGCGCCCAACGCGAACCTTGAATGACCATGGCCATCGGGTTGAGTTGGTAGATCAATTGCCAATTTTCGGGGATCAAGCTCGCGGAGTAGGCTACCGGCGTCAGGTACTGCCAGATGGTGATGGCAAAACCGAGACCAATGGTCACATCATGGAACTTGATTGCCAGGCCGGCCAACCAAAAGCCCACAGCCAAGCCGACCGCGGCTGCCAGGAGCAAGAATAGGGGAAGGGTGAGCACGGCCCAGGTGATGGTCACATGATAATAGATCAACAGGCCGATCAGGACGAGCAAAGCGGCCAGGTAATCCACCAGGGCCGCCATGACGGTCGCCAATGGAACCAACAGGCGCGGAAAGTAGATCTTGGCGATAATGGCACGCTGCGTGAGCAGGCTCTGGGATGAGTTACGCGCGCTGTTGGCAAAAAACTGCCAGGGCAACAGCGCACTGTAGACGAACAGCGGGTAGGGAATGCCTTCAGATGGCAGCCTGGCCAGGCGACCAAAGACAAAGCTCATCACCACCATGTTGATAACCGGCTGCAGGATGATCCACAGCGGGCCGAACGCCATCTGGCGGTAGCGGCCTTGCACCTCACGCCAGAAGAAGGCCATCAGCAGGTCACGGTATTCCCAGATCTGCCCAAGCTCCAGGCGGCTCCAGCCGCGCACCGGCTCGATGATCACCGTCGGTACCGCGGCCGCAGTTTTCTGGTTCTTGCCGGCCAGGCCAGGCGTTGTTTTTTTCGTTGCCTGCGGCGGCAACGTGGATTCGGTAAATTCACTCATGTCGTTCTTTTTCACTCTAGTGACGGCGGCGCATCCGTTGCACCTGAACCATCGCGACCAGGAGAATCAGGACCGGTACCATGCCAAACACCAGCCCGGTTGCCCCGGACTGCTGCCAGCCCTTGGGCGGCGGCGGCGCGCGACGGTCGAACTCGTACACCGGAATCACGGTCGGCGTCGCGGTTGGCGACCGCGTCGGCGTGGGGGCCAACCGCGCGGGGTCAGCAGTGGGTGTGGGGATCGGCAACGGCGCCTGGCCCTCGATGGTCAGGGTGCGGCTGGTATACCAGAGCTGCTTCTTGTTGAACCAGAACAGCACATGCAACTGGTTGCCCAATCCCAGGGCCAGACTGGGCGACTCGATATTCGAGATCTCGCCAGGGACATTGGCCGAAATGCAGAGGGGCCAGGTCCAGCTTCCGCCCTGACGTGACGTATACCAGACGCACTTGCTCTGCGCATACACAACGTGCAAGTCTCCGACCGCGTCCACCAGGATATGCGGCGCGCCTTCGGAGCCGCCCAGTGTCTCCGAGAGGGAGATTTGCTCCACCCGTCCCCAGGTGCGCCCGGCGTCGCCAGATTCCTGGAAGTATTTGCCGCCGACGCCCACCATGCCGACCCAGGTCAGGTAGACCTGAGCATTGGGGCCGGTCGCCACGTTCGGTTGGTTGAAACCGGTGTCGGCTGCCTGCTGCGGTGGGAGCCAGGTCAGGCCCTGGTCGGTGGAGTTGGTGTAATACAGGCCCAGCGGCGGCCACCCGTCCGGCGCCTGATACTCTGCCCACACCACGTGCAGGCTGTTGTCGGCCCCCACGGCCACGCGCACCGCGTTGGGGACGCGCTGCACACGCGTGACATTCGCCACCCAGTGCGGATCTTCCCACTGCGCGCTGGCCGGGTCGAGACGGCGTACATACATGGCCTGGATGCTCGGTACCGCATAGGCCATCCACACGGCGCCATCGGGCGCAAGCGCCAGCCCAGCGCCGGGCAGCGCATCGTGCAGGGCGGTCGGGGGCTGCCAGTCCTGCGCCGAAGCTGAGGGCGAGACGCCTGCCCACGTGTAGGTGTCGCCATGCCAGAACAGCGCGATGCGCTGCGTGTTGGCGATACCCGCCAGTTCGGTAAACGACTCATTGGAGACGAAAATATCAACCGGCTTCCAGTCCGGGCGATCGAGCCGCGTGTAATAGAGCTGATTCGGACCGGGATCAACCTCATTGGGCAGCACAACCCAGAAGGCATGCACCTGTCCGAACGCGTCAGTCACCACCGTGGGGTAGTTGATCGTCCCGTCGGTCTCGAAGACCAGCCTGGGCTGTGACCAGGCGCCGCCTTGCGCGGCCGCGGGCCGGCTGCTCTGCCAGATCAGCGCCACCGCGGTCACTACAACCACCAGCGCCAGCCCCCAACGTCCCTGCCATCTCAATTTTACGCATTTCACGCGCCTGCCTCGTTCCAACGAATCAGCCCCACGCCCTCTCTCTCCTGCCATTCACTCCTCACTCCTACTTCCTCACTCCTACTTCCTACTTCCTATCTCCTACTTCCTACTTCCTCACTCCTACTTCCTACTTCTTCCTATCTCCTACTTCCTATCTCCTACTTCCTATCTCCTACTTCCTATCTCCTACTTCCTATCTCCTACTTTGGTTCGCCGCTTGTCCAAGCAGCGCCGTACGTCCCGACTCTTCGATGTGATCATACCACCAGATGCGCAGGGGGATTTGGCCCTGGCTCAGATCCACCGTTCGCCACAGGCCCGCGGCGCGGTCAAGCTGGCTGTCAATGGCATAGCTCTCGCCCAGTAGTTGGACTGTGGCGCGCTGACCAGGAGCAGAGGCGTAGGCGGCCTCCAGGTGACGTCGCGCCGCTTCATATTGTCCCAGAGAAAGTTCGATTTGTCCAAGACGCCGATTGGCCGTGGCATTGGTCGCGTCGAGCGCCAGGGCGGCCTCGAAGTGGGCCAGGGCCGGCGCCAGGTTGATCGCGCCGCTGCGCCGCAGTTCGTCCTGCAGCGGCCATTGCGGCCAGGTGTAGACGGCCAATTCGGCCTGTGTCTGGCGCAGCGCGCCCAGGTTGGCCTGGAAACGGGCACGCGTGCCTGGCAGCAGCAGGATCACGCCCGCCAGCAGACCGACCGCAGCCCACACGAACGGCCGCGCCGCGGCCCACCCCGCGTTGGCGCGAGCGGGTGCGGCCGCGCCGCGCGCCGGCGAAGCCACCAGCGCCCACGGTAGGAACAGGATGAGTACCCCGCGGCTGCCGTAGAAGGCATCGTCCACCTGACCGTGCAGGAGAATGACGCCCACCGCGATCAGCGCGGCTGCACGCCAAAAGGATGGCGCGGCCGGCCGGCGCAGGAGGGCCAGCACAAGCCAGCCAAAAGCCGCCAGCCCCAACAGCCCCTGCTCCAGCCACACGTTGAGCAGGATGTTGTGGCTGTGAACCTGGTAGCCCACGTGCAGCAGCATGACGTAGCTGGAGTAGGCCATCTCGAAATTGTCCAGCCCCAGGCCGGTGAAGGCGTAATCGCCGATCAGGTCAAGGCTGTGGCGCCAGATCAGCAGGCGGCCGCTGACCGCCGCGGGCAGGGGATACCAACCGCGGCCGGCGCCCAGCACCAGCAGCGCCAGCAGGATCATGCTCAGCCCGGCCAGCAGCCAAATGCGGGTGGACCGATCAGCGGCACGGCGGGCCAACCAGCGGCGGCCATGCTGCCATCCCCACCAGACGCCCACGGAGATCAGCAGGGCCATCCACGCGCCGCGTGACAGGGTGAGTAGCAGGCCAGCACTGGAAATCGCCAGCAGGGGCAGCCGCGCCCGGTTGCGCGGCAGCGCGACCGCCTGCAAGGGCAGCAGCGCCGCGATCAGGCCGCCGGCCACGTTCGGATGCAAGCGATGACCGGGCAGGGCCGGCTGCCAGGCGGCAAGCCAGGACAGCAGCGGGTCGAGGCCCGACAGCTTGCCCTGCCAGCGCAGCCAGTCGTTGGTCAGCAGGAAATAGAGGGCAACCAGGCTGGCAAGGCTGCCCACCAGCAGGCGCCGCGGGGCGATGACACCCACCCGCGACAGCGTGACCTCTTCGGGCGTGGTCGCCAGCGCGGCGTAGAGCGCCAGGCCGGCCACGATGACCCAGAACTTGGCCCAGGCCAGGGTTGGATTGTAGGCCAGGGTCGCGGCCAGCAGCGCGGTGGCAAAGAAGAGCAGCAGCGGCGCATCGAAGCGCGTGCGGGGCAGCCACTGCCCGCTGCTGAGAACCCGTGACGCTTGGCCCGCCAGGACCAGCAGGAGCGGCCAGGGGCCAAGCTGCGGCCAGAGGTACCAGAGCACCCCAGCCAAGCCGCTGGCCGCCAGATTGAAGAGCGCCACGCGGCCTAACTGCGCACGAACTTGAGCGTTTGCCAGCCCACGCTGACTGCGCTCTTGAAGCCTTCCCAGGTGTTCAGGCCCCGCACGAAGGTCAGGATGGGGGCGGGGCGCAGCGACCATTCGCGCGTCGCCCGTTTTTGCCAGTATTCCAACCGTTCAGCGGAAAGCGTGGGGTAGTCGAGCACCGTGGATTGATCCATGTCCACCTCTTCCCACTTGGTGCCGGCGCGGAACCAGTTGTTCTCCACCACCTCGTAGAAGAAAGGGGTGCCAGGGTAGGGCGCCGCAATGTGAAAGAGGGCGATGTCCAGCGGCAGTTCTTTGGCGTAAGTGATCGTTTCCTGAATCGTCGTCTCGGTTTCGCCGGGCAAGCCGATGATGAAATAGCCCCAGTTGTTGATGCCCGCCGCCTTCGACCAGGTCAGCGCCTTGAAGGCCTGTTCCTTGCGATAGCCCTTGCGCGCCCGCTTCAGAATCTGCTCGTTGGCGCTCTCGATGCCCCAGGAGATGTACCAACAACCGGCCCGCCCCATCAGGCGCAGCATCTCCTCGTCCACGTAATCCACGCGGCTGTTGCACGTCCAGCGCACCTTGAGGCCCGTCTCGATGATCAACTGACACAGCCTCACCACCTGCTCCCGGTTGACGGTGAACAGATCCGCGTACATGTGAACGTTGTGAATGCCCAACGTTGCCAGGTACTGCAGCTCCTCCAGGATTTTCTCCGGCGCACGCAGGCGCACGCTGTTCTGGTAGCTGACATGTTTGATGCAGTATTTGCAGCCGGCCGGGCAGCCGCGGCTGGTGACGATGAAGGTAAACGGCCCCTTGATCATCGGCATGCGCTGCCGATCGAGCGGCAGCAGCTCATGCAGCGGCATGGGCAGGTCATCCAGGCTGGGGATGAAGGGCCGATCCGGGTTGATGATGATCTCGGTGTCCTTGCGCCAGGCCAGACCGCGCACGGTCGCCAGCGGCGAATCGGACGCGGGCGGCGGATCGGCGCTGAGGGCCAGGGTGATCGGCGCGACCGCCTCAGCCCCGCCTGGCTCCTGAATGCGCACGCGGCCCAGGCGCTGTCCGGCCATCGCCGCCAGTCCACTGGTGGCGGCCAGCATCTTGGCCACAGCGGGGTTGCTGGGTGTCCTTTCCTCCTGCCGATCGAGCAGTTCGCGCAGCGTCATCTCCGGCTCGCCGCGCAGCACGTAATCGAGCGCGGGAAACGGTCGCATCGTCTCCAGGGTCATCGGCGTCACATGCGTGCCGAAGGCCATTGTCTGCGCGCCGACCGATTTCGCCAGGAAAACGCCGTACATGTCGTTGCGCAGGGTGGGCGCGGTGACCTGGGTCACGTAATAGCGCGGGCGAATCTCGTCGAGCAGTTTTTCGAACTCCGGCCAGCTCATGCGCGTGGCGATGCAGTCTACCACCTTGACCGTGTATTCCGGCGCCAGGATGGCCGCCAACTGCGCCAGGCTGACCTGGGGCCAGATCATGTTCTCGCGGCTGCGGCGGCCCACCCGGTGTTGACTGCGAATCCAGATGCCGCCATCGGGCGAGGGTGGGTTGACCAGCAAGACATCCACGCTGCCGGACGGCCGCGTGGATGAGGTGAGCGTCTGCACGGCCGCGCCCGCGTCAGGAAATTGAGACATGGACACCGGCGGCACGCGATGCCTGCCCAGGTTGGCGCGTAAGTCAGGAGATACTTCTGTCAAGTTATCAGCCATGGGTATTTCCTTTGCATCATTTTCATTTTACCGGCGCATCCAGCGTCGGATGCCCTTCCAGGTCACTGGCGACCCGCGCCTTGCGTTGGCTCAGTTCCTCCAGGGCGCGCATGATGAACCAACTGATGACCAGTTGCAGGCCCACCAGCGTACTCAGGGCCGCGAGGAGCTGCCAGAACCACAGCCGTGCCAGCGGCCAGCCATCGAGGCTGAGGAAAAGGCTGGCCAGCCCCAGCGCCAGGCCGGCGCCCAGCCCCAGCAGCCCGATCCACCAGAACTGGCGGTCTAGCGGCGGGTTGAAGAGCGGCCGGCCAAACAGCCCCTGGCGAATGGGGCGCTCGTAAAAAATTGCCACCAGGTAATTGAACATGGCGCCCAGCGCGAAAAGGCTGACGCCGGCCACGGCCAACACCAGGGCCGAGAAGAGACCGAACACCCCCCAGGCGCTCAGTTCGGTGACGCCTTGAGTGCGCTGCACCAGCATCGCCGCGCCCACCAGTCCCGTCACGCTCAGCGCGGCCAGGCTGATCAGCCCGAGGAGGCGCACCGGGTTGTAGGTCAGCGCGGTCCAGACGATGGACTGGGCGAAGCGTGCGCCGTCGCGCGCCACGTTCAGCTTCGACCGCCCCACCCGTTCGGCGTAGGGGATCGGCACTTCGACCATGCGCAGGTGCTCGTGCAGCGCGCGCGTGCTCATCACCGGCGTCAGGTTGAGGCCGTCGGGCAGGGGATAGATTTGAGCCAGGATGGACTTCTTGAACAGGCGCATGCCGCTGGCCGAGTCGCTGATGCGCTGGCCGCTGACCAGGCTGACCAGTTGGGCGAAGAGGATGTTGCCCAGCCGGCGCACCGCCGGCATCTCGCTGGCCGCGCCCGCCATGCGCGAGGCGATGACGATATCGGCCTGTTGCGCCAGGGCTGCGCGGTAGAGCTGGGGAAAATGCTCCGGCGGGTAGGTGCCGTCAGCATCCAGAAAGCCGATCCATTCACCGCTGGCCGCGGCAAAACCGGTCTTCAACGCGGCGCCGTAGCCGCCGTTATGCGCATGGCGAATCAGGCGCGCGCCAGGGGTGGCCTCAACCAACGCGGCCGTGCGATCGGCCGAGCCGTCATCCACGACAATCAGTTCCACCTGGGGTACGCCGGCGGCGGCCAGGGCCGGGCGTGCGTCCAAGACGCGCTGCATCACGGCCTGAATGGCGTTTTCTTCGTTGAAGGCGGGAATCACGATGGAAAGCGTGGTCATGAAGGTCAGAATCCCTGGGCAAAGACTTTACACATGATAGATCGGCTTGTTCGGCAGCGGCAGGTTGGCGGTTTCCAGGTCGGTCAGGATGCGGGCCGGCACACCGCCTGCCACCGTGTGGGGAGGTACATCGCTGGTGACCACCGCGCCGGCCGCCACCACCGCCCCTTTGCCAATGCGCACGCCGTCGGTGACAATGGCGCCGGCGCCGATCCAGACATCATCTTCGATGACGATTCCCTCGGCCGTGATCCCCTGTTCGATCAGCGGTCGCGTCGGGTCGTTGAAGACATGATTGACGGCCAGAATCTGCACGAGGGGTGCGGTGTAGACACGGTCGCCGATGGTGATGCCGCCCTGGCCGCGCAGCACATTCATCTCGCCAATCAGGCTATCGCGCCCGATATGAATGAAGGCATGCGGTAACTGGCGGAAGTTGTACACGTGCAGCACCGCGCCGTGCATGATGAAAGTGTTGTCGCCGATGCGAATGCCGGCGGGGCAGGCGTGCAGATAAACACCCTGATCGAGATAGACCCCGCGCCCCAGGTGGATCTGATCCGCGAAGCGCAGGCGCACCTGGCTCTCGATGGCCGCCAGACCATCCATGTGCAGGATCAAGCGGTAAGCCAGGCCGCGCAGGCCGATTCCGACCACGGTTGGCGCCCAGCCGAGCAGCGCAAACAGCGTTTGTTCGACAACATAACGCCAGACATTACTGGCCTGGCGTGAGATATAGAGCAGCAGGCCGGCGGTCACGCCGCCAGGCGCCGATTTGGCCATGGTTACAAAAAATCCCTGGGCGTCGCCTGACCTCAGGCGCAGAGGCGGCGATTTTGTGCAAGAACGCCGTCCCATGCGCCGCCAGGTCGCCGCCCACCTGGGCAGCGACCTGGGCACACAGCCATGCGACGCGTTGGAGCAAAGGCTACGACAGACGCGCGGTTTCACGTCACACAAGAACAATCAAGATCGAATGGCACGGGTAAAGGGTGGCTTGGACGAGCCTGGCACTGCGAATCAGGCTCTCATGCAACCAACAATCAGCGTAGCGGCGCACCGTGATCGCTGACGTTTTCCTGGGAGCGGTGATGACAACCGAGGTTCGACTGGGTGTAGCGGGAGTGATTTGGGATGGTCAGGGCCAAGCCGGCTTCTTTGCCATGCCTGTGCAACACCCATCACGCGTTATGCCATTCCGATATTTGACCTTTTTGACCTTCCGGGAGAGACCTTCCGGAGAGCCTTGCGGGCCTCGACGGCGGGATTCTACCCTCACGTTTGCCAGTGTAGCATATCAACAGAGCAAACGCAAATCATCAGATCGTTTTTCTTTGGGCGCTGCTGCCGCGAAATCGCCCGGATTTGATTCGTTGGTACCCGCCAAACGCGCACGCGCACTCCTCACTTGCGGAAGACAATGATGATACGCCTGGTTCATCTCACTCTCGCCTGGCTGGTCGGCATTGCCCTGGGCGACTGGCTCTGGCAGCAACACCTCATCGCTTGTGGCACACCGCTTTGGATCTGGCCGGCGGCCGCCGGATTGGGTGTCATCATCAGCGCGCGCGCCGGCCGCCTTCCTGCACTCAGGCTGGCCGCGGCCCTGGGGGTGATGATCCTGCTGGGCCTGACACGCTACCAGGCAACTCCCCTGACGCCCTGCCTGGGGCCGACCGATGTAGCCACCTACAATGGCAGCGACGAACAGCCAGCCACGGTCACGCTCACAGGGGTCATTGACGACGATCCTGATCCCCGCGACCGCCAGACACAGTACCGCGTGCGTGCGCAGAGCCTGCTGGTGGGCGAGGAAGAACACCAGGTTCATGGCCTGGTATTGGTGCAAGGCCCGCGCTATCCCCTCTTTGCCTATGGCGACCAGGTGCGCATCAGCGGCAAGCTGCAAACACCGCCCCAACTCGACGATTTCGACTACCAGGCCTACCTGGCCCGCAAAGGAGTCTATGCTCTGCTGCGCCAGGCGCGCCTCGAACGTCTGGCCGCCGGGCAGGGCAGCCGGGTGTGGGCGGCACTCTACGCCGTGCGGGGCCGCAGTGCGGAGATCATCACGCAACTGATGCCTGCGCCGGCCGCGGGGCTGGCGCAGGGCATCTTGCTGGGCATTGATCGTGAGATTCCCAGGGACCTCTACGAACGCTTCAACCTGACTGGCACCTCGCACATCATCGTTATCTCCGGCTCCAACATCAGCCTGGTCGTCGCCATGCTGGCCTCGGCCGCCACGCGTCTGTTCGGCAAGCGCCGCGCCGTGTGGCTGGTGCTGAGCGGCCTGACGGTCTATGTCCTCCTGGTCGGCGCCGATCCCGCGGTGGTGCGCGCCGGTCTCATGGGCGCGCTGGCGGTGATGGCGCTCTACCTGGGGCGCCAGAGCGAAGCCCTCACCTCATTGGCTGTCGCGGTGTTCGTGATGACGCTCATCAACCCGCTCGACCTGTGGAATGTCGGCCTGCAACTGAGCAGCCTGGCCACCCTGGGGCTGATCCTCTTTTCCACGCCGCTGCAGGAGAGCGCCGAGCGCTTTCTCCTGCGCATCCTGCCCTCCACACGAGCACGCCAGGCGATAGGCCTGCTCAACGACGCGCTGCTGGTCACGCTGGCCGCCAATGTCACCACCCTGCCGCTGATCGTTTACACCTTTCACCGCCTGCCGGTCATCTCCCTGCTGACCAATATGTTGATTCTGCCCGCGCAGCCGCCGATCATGCTGTGGGGCGGCGGCGCGCTGCTGCTCGGCTTGATCTCGCCCCTGCTGCCGCTGGCTCGCCTGCTGGCGCTGGTGCCCTGGCTCTGCCTCAGCTACACCATCGCGGTGGTCCGTTGGACCAGCGCGCTGCCCGGCGCCTCGCTGGAGCTGCCCCATTTCAGCGCGGCCTGGATGTGGGCCAGCTACGCGCTCATTTTCGGCCTGCTGTGGTGGAGTCAGCAGGCGGGCGCACGCCGCGCCGGCTGGTTGCGCGCCCTGGCGACACAGCTACCGGCCAAGACGACCCTGCTGGCGCTGACCGGCGCGCTGGCGATTACCGGCCTGGCCCTGACGCAGATGCCTGATGGGCGCCTGCACGTCACCTTTCTGGACATCGGGCAGGGTGACGCCATCCTGATCGAAACGCCCAGCGGCAATACGGCCCTGGTGGATGGCGGCCCTTCGCCCAGCGCCCTCTTCGCCGCGCTGGGCGAAGCCCTACCGTTCTGGGCGCGACGCCTCGACCTGGTGGTCAGCACGCACGACGACCTGGATCACCTCGGCGGCCTGGTGCCCATCATCACCCGCTACCAGGTGGGGCAGGTGGTGGTCAACGGCCTGGAGGCCCACACGCCCGAATATGCGCAATGGCAGGCGAACCTGGGTATGACCGGGATTCCGGTGTTGCGCGGCCAGGCGGGCGGCCAGATTCACCTGGGCGATGGGGTCTGGCTCGATGTGCTTTCGCCCGGCGCCCAGTGGGTCACCGGCACCAGCGCCGACAGCAACAACAACTCCGTGGTGCTGCGCCTGCGCTACGGCCGTTTTTCTGTGCTGCTGCCCGGTGATATCGAGGCGGTGATGGAGGAGGATCTGCAACGGCAAGGGGCCTGGCTGCAAGCCACCGTCCTCAAGGTGCCGCACCACGGCTCGAATACGTCATCCACGGCGGACTGGTTGCAGGTCGTCCAGCCGCAGTTGGCGGTCATCGAGGTTGGCAAAGACAACACCTTCGGCCATCCCAAGCCGGAGATTCTGGCCCGCTATCGTGACCTGGGCATCCCGGTGCTGCGCACGGACCTCAGTGGCACGATCGAAGTGAGCAGCGACGGGCGCCGATTCTGGATCGTCAGCGCCCGCTGACTTCGCCAAGTCGTGAACGATCAGGGATCACTACCATTCCGTCAGTTTCCAGATCTCCGGCTGCGCGTCGCCAGCCTCCACACCGATCTCGGCAAAAATCACCACGGCCTGCTTGAGCTGCGCCATCGCCTCTTCGCCGCGTCCGGCTGCATGGAGCAGGTCGGCCAGGTTGTTGCGCAGCGCAGCCTCGCGGTGGCGGTCGCCCAGGGCGATGCCCAGCGCCAGCGCCTGCTCGGCCAGGGCGGTAGCCCGCGCCAGATCGCCGCTGTCGGCGCAGGCCAGGGCCAGGTTATTGAGCGCGGCGATGCGGCTGCTAGGGTCGGGCAGGGTCTCGGCGACGGCCAGGCCGCGTTCGAGGTGCGCGGCCGCGGCGGCGTGATCGCCCCGGCTGCGCGCCAGGATGCCCAGGATGTTGTGCGCCTGGGCCGTGCCGCGACGGTCATCCGCTGATTCGGCCGCGGCCAGCGCGTCGCGGGCCAGCGCCGATGCTCGCGCCGCCTGCCCCTGCGCGTGGGCGGCCAGGCTCCAGTCGGCCAGAATGCGGCCGGTCGCAGTGCGCCCGGTCGCGCCGCCTGCCATGTCCAACGCAACCGCGAAGTGCGCCTCGGCTGACGGCCACGCCCCGCGGCGGGCATGGACCTTTCCCAGTTTGTATTCAACCGCAGCCAGGGCCGCGCTGGCCGGATCACACGACGCCGCGGCCGCCTCGTAGCTCGCCAGCGCCGCGGTGTAGGTCCCCAAGAGCACGTGCATATCGCCGCTCGCCTCGTGCAGGTGGCGCGTCTCGGGGTGGCCCAGGGCCAGTGCAGCCTGGTAGTGAGCCAGCGCCTCAGCATTGGCATACAGGCTGCGGGCGTGATCGCCGGCCAGGGCGAAACTGGCCGCGGCGTCGGCGTCCTGCCCGGCCAGCCGAAAATGGCGGCCGATCGTCGCGGCCTGCGCGGCCAGGTCGTGCCGCAGCCGCGCCCGCTCCGCCAGCGCCCTGGCCGCGCGGCCGTGCAGCAGCCGGCGGCGGGCGAAACTCGTCTCGGTGTAGGCCAGGTCGCGCAGCTTCTCATGCGTGAAGTCGTAGCGCGGGGTCGCGCCGGCATCCTCGGCCATCTCGCGGATGATCCCGCGCTGCGCCAGCGCTTCCAGCGCTGAGATCACCTCTTCGTCGCTGCGGCCGCTCGTCGCCAGCAGTGCCTCCAGGTCGAAGGAGCGACCAATCACCGCCGCGGTCTGTAGCGCTTGCCGCGTCGCCTCCCCCACAGCATCCAGCCGCGCGCGCAGCAAATCGGCCACGCCGCGGGGCACGGGCCACTCTCCACCGTCGCCCCCCTCATGCTCCTGCGCCAGAACCTCCATGTAAGCGGCGTAAGCGGCCAGGAAGAGCGGCAGCCCCTCCGTCTCGCGGTACAGCCGGCCGCCGATGCCCTCCGGCAGGTCGGCGCCCGCGGCGGAGAGGCCGCGCACCATATCGAGCACATCGGCCAGCGCCAGGCGCTTGAGTGTGAACACCGTGCCCAGGCCTGCGCGCTGCGCGTCGGCGGCCAGGCCGCGCAGGCGTGAGACTGTCGGGCCTTCGTCGCTGCGCCAGGCGGCCAGGATGAAGAGCGGCTGTCCGGCCAGCCGGCGCACCAGGTAGGCCAGCAGATCGAGTGAGGCGGCATCCGCCCACTGCATGTCATCGAAGAAGAGCACGTTCGGCGCGGAACCCTGGCAAATAGCGCTGAGCACCTGCCGCAACCCCTCGAAGAAGCGGCTCTGCCCGCCGGGCGCGTCCAGCGGCGGCGGCGGCGGCAGGCCGGGGCGGTGTACGCTCAACTCGGGCAGCAGGCGGGCGGCTTCGGCCAGCCAGTGGGCGGGGAGCGCGTCCAGCCGATCGGCGCAGCCTGACTGGGCCAACGCGCCGCGCAGGCCATCGGCCACCGGGCCGTAGGCCACGTCCGCTTCACCCTCGTAACAGCGCACCGTGACGATCATCGCGCCCTGGCCGCGGACTCGGGCCAAAAATTCCTCCGCCAGCCGCGTCTTGCCGATGCCCGCCTCCCCTGCGACGGCCACAAAGGCGCCGCTGGTCGCACGGCGCTCGTACACATGCACCAACGCCGTCAATTCGGCGCCGCGGCCCACCAGTGGGAGGAGAGACCTGACAGGTTTTCCGAAACCTGACAGGTCTGCCGCGGGCGCGGGTTGAGGCCTGTCAGGTCTTTCGAGACCTGTCAGGTCTGGCGGCGATAGGCGGTTGCCCTTGATTGCCTCGTACAGTTCAGTGGTCTCAGCCAGCGGCGCAACGCCCAACTCCTGCTCCAGGATGCGAACGCATTCGCGGTACTGATGGAGGGCCGCGTTGCGCTGATCGGCCCAGGCATAGAGCCGCATGACCTGGCGGTGCGCTTCCTCGCGCAAGGGATCCAACGTCAGCCAGCGCCGGGCTGATGCCAGGGCGGCGGCCAAATCTCCCGCGGCGCTCTGGCCGGCCGCCAGCCGCTCCAGCACCTCGGCCAGCTCCCCGCGCAGCGTTTCGACCTGCATGAACTGCCAGTCGTCGAACTCGGCGCTGTCGCGCAGGCTGAAGCCGGCCAGGAAGTCGTCGCCGTAGAGCGCCGCAGCTTCGACCAGGAGTGGCAGGCACGCGGGGCAGGTGTCGGCCGCGGGGTGGCCGTGCTTCCCGCAGGCGGCCAGACGCGCGCGGAACTCAGTCACGTCCACCCAGAGGTTCGCGCTGGGAATCAGGGCAACCGTCTCCCGATCAATAGCCAGGTGTTCTTCGCCCAGGGCGGTGCGCAGCGTGGAGAGCGTGCGCCGCAGGGCCGCCCGTGCGTGCTCGTCGTCGTACTCGGGCCAAAGCAGACCGGCCAGCGCCTCGCGCGCGTGACTGCGGCCGCTGACCGCCAGGTAAGCCAGCAGGGCGGTCGCCTTGCGTGTGTCTACGGCAACCGGCGCACCGTCGCGTGCGATGCCCGGCGCGCCCAGGAGGCGGATGGTGAGTTGGGTCATGGGTTTTTCTCTCGGCTCGAAACGGCGTCCTGCCGCTCCGGAATCGAGCCTTTAGGCGGTTTGTTGCGCTGCGCACGTGACCGGCTAAAGCCTCGATTCCGATTGCAGGCGGTTTGTTGCGCTGCGCACGTGACCGGCTAAAGCCTCGATTCCGATTGTAGCGCCAAAAGCTAAAAAACGCAACGAACTGCCGCGCCGTAACGGTTGCCGTAACGATTTATGGACGGCGGCGGGGCATGATGACAGCGTATTGAAATTGAGTTATGGAGAGGGCAGATGCCAGGAGGCACAAAAATGGTTCGCACTGAGAAAATGGTTTCCGAGCGCCGGCACACGGCCGGCGACGCGGCGGTGGATGGGCTGCTGGCCGGGGCCGGCGGAGGCATCGCGATGGCCGCCGTCCTGGTCGCCAGCGGGTTGTTGGCCGGCGCAGGGCCGGCGTCTACGCTGGCCCGCTTCAGCCCGGCGGGATCGGCTTCGCCGCTGACCGGCGGCCTGATCCACCTGGCGGTGTCAGCCGTGTACGGCCTGCTGTTCGGGGTGATCTACCGGCTGGTGCGCCGCGGGCGACTGGCTGGCCGGCCGGCTGGCGTCATCCTCGGCCTGGCCTATGGGCTGCTCCTCATGGTGGTGGCGCAAGGGCTGGCCGCGACCCCTGCCGGCTCAGTTCTGCAGGAGATTCCTGCGCTGCATTTCGCCGTGGCGCATCTCGTCTACGGCGCGGTCACCGGCTGGCTGGTCGGCCGGAGTTGACCAGACTGTGTCATGCTGGGCGGGTATCTTATGCAGGAACCGGCCGAAGCCTCCAATCCGACGCAGTAGGGTCAGTTCCAGAGTAGATGCAGTTCTGTTTGATCGAAAGGGTAATCGTATGAGCTTACGGACCAGACTTCCGAACACAACAACCAGAATGTTTCCTGGGTTGGCACAAGCCGCGACCGCGCTCGCACTTGCCGCCGCGCTGCTCGTGCTGGCAGCAGCGGCGCCGATCCATGTGGCGGGTATCCGCACGGACTGGCAGGTCGTCGCCAGCCTGAAAGCGGTTGGCTCTGTCATCTCACCGCAGGCCTTCGCAACCTATGTGCTCTGCCTCCGTTACCTGGTGATCGCGGCCAGCTTCAGCGTCGCCGGGCTGCTGCTCTGGCGCCGGCCCGGCCGGCCGATGGCGCTGCTGGCTGCACTGGCATGCGCGTTCCTGCCGTTTGCCTTCAACCTGGGCGGCTATGTCGAGACCTGGCCGTACCCAGCTCCCTGGGATGGCATCCTGGGTACTGCACAGGCGGCGCTGGCCTGGATCGTTCTCAGCTCCCTGCTGCTCCTGATGTACCTGTTCCCGGATGGCCGATTCCCTGCGCGTTGGCTATGGCTACCCATTGGGCTGGGCGTTGCGCTCATGGCTGGTGGGCTGCTGGCAGGTGACGATGGCTGGGCGCTTGTGATGGCCGGCCTGGGCATCGTATTGTTAGGCGGCAGTGCCGCGCAGGTTCACCGCTATCGCCGCGCCGATGCGCGCTTGCGACGCGAGGCGAAGCCCGTCGTCGCCGCACTGGTCGCGCTGCCGGTCATCTTTCTGCTCTCGCTCCTCATCGGAATTGCGCTGGAAGCCACTCGCTTTGCCGGGCACGGCGCGTTGGCCAACCTGCATCTCCAGTTCGTGCCTCCGGGGCTGCTCGCAATCTCGCTGGCGTGGGCCGTGCTGCGGCACGACTTATGGGGCGGCGAGGAGCGCCCACACCGCCGAAGCCTGCGTTTGGTCGCCGTCGCGGTCGGACTGGCTGTTCTGGTGATCGTCGGTCTGCCATTCGGCCTGTCGGCATGGACGGCGCGAGCCAGTGCTGTGGCTACCATGCTGCCAGCGATGCGGCCCGTGCCACTGATCGTGGACGCCGACCTGGCCCACGATGATATCCTGGCGCTGCTGCTGGTGGTGCAGCAGGCGGGTGTTGACGTGCGAGGGGTCACGGTGTCCGGCACAGGAGAAGCCCACTGCGCCGCCGGGGTCCGCAATGCGCTGGCTGTGCTGAACGCTGTCGGCCGGGCCGACATTCCGGTTGCCTGCGGCCGCGAGACGCCGTTGAGCGGGACGAACGCTTTCCCCGATGACTGGCGGGCGAGCGCGGACAACCTGTACGGGGTGTACCTCCCCCCGGCGCAGTCCCAGCCGTCGGAGTTGTCCGCCTCGGAGCTCCTGCTGGCGACCGTGCGGGCCTCGAACGAAAGGACAGTGGTGCTGACCCTCGGCCCCT
Organism: Candidatus Amarolinea dominans; assembly: GCA_016719785.1. Classification (NCBI taxonomy): domain Bacteria; kingdom Bacillati; phylum Chloroflexota; class Caldilineae; order Caldilineales; family Candidatus Amarolineaceae; genus Candidatus Amarolinea; species Candidatus Amarolinea dominans. The sequence continues at coordinate 13,825 of JADJYJ010000011.1, read as the reverse complement.
TGACCAACCTGGCGGAGTCCCTACAGACCGACCCGGCCATTGCAGACAAAATACAAGCCGTGTTCGTGATGGGCGGCGCCGTCCGGGTTGAGGGCAACATCGCCGGCAGCGGCATGGGACTCACCAATCGGACCGCCGAGTGGAATATCTGGGCTGATCCCGAAGCTGCGCAGATCGTGCTGCGGTCGGGCATCCCGCTCGTGCTGGTGCCGCTGGACGCCACCCGGCATGTACCGGTCACGATAGAGTTCCTGCAGCGGTTGGAGGCCGATCGTCGCACCCCGGCCGCTGAGCTGGCCTATCGGCTGCTGGCCGCCAACGAGGCGTTCATCCGCTCGGGCGGCTACCAGTTCTGGGATGTGCTGACTGCGGCGCTGCTGGCGGACGAGGGTCTCGCCCGCTATCAACCGATGCGCCTGACGGTCGTGCAAGACGAGGGGCCGGAAAGCGGGCGCACAGTAGCGGCCGCGGACGGCGCCCCAGTCCGCGTGGCGACCTGGGCGGACGGGGCACGCTTCGAGGAGCTGTTCCTGCGCACGCTCAACCGCTGACAAGTTGTCCTGAAGACAAATCTGTGGGGCAATTCAGCGGATTTCCCCACCCTGCGCCACACGCGCAAGCCGGCGGCTTGCGGTACATCTTGAGCACAGACGGCTGTGTACCGCCAGTTTGCGGTACTCTTGGGTTATGGAGGCGGACGGATGACGGTTAGAAGTGACGCTGGCCGCGTGGACACTCGACTGACAGGTTGGTGGCTGTTCCTGGCCTGGCTGGCTTGGGCGGTCGTCACCCTGCTCACGCTGGCCCTCCTGGTCTACCTGGTCCCTGCAAACTACCGGCTGACCCGGATTGAGTGGGCCGTGGAGGTGGCCAGGCCGGCGGCAGAGGTCTTCGTCTCCTACAACACGTTCGTCGGCATCCTCGTGGCGTTGGAGACGCTAACTGCGGCCGTGGCGTTGGGCATGGGGCTGCTGGTGGCTGCGCTGCGGCCGGCCGACCGCATGGGCTTGCTCACCAGCGCGATCTTGCTGACCATGAGTCCGTTCATGCTCAGCGGTAACATAGATGTCTGGCGCTTCCCGGCCTGGCTGGGCCTGCCGGCGGTTCTCCTGCCGGTATATGCGGCGCTCTTCGTGGTGGGGCTGGTGTTGTTCATTTACCTTTTTCCGGACGGGCGACTCGCCTTCCCGTGGGTGCGATGGCTGGCGGCGCCAGTGGTGGCCGCGGTCGTCCTGTATGTTTTGCGGGCGCCCCTGGGAATTTCGGATCTGTGGATCTCGGAGGCTGGCTGGGGCATCCTCATGGTTGCACTGTTCACGTTGTGGCTTAGCGGTTTGGCGACTCAGGCCTACCGCTACCGCCGCCTGGCACCGGCGGCGCGGCAGCAGATCAAATGGGTGCTGTTCGGCCTCAGCGCGCCGTTGACGGGATTTTCGGCTATGTTCATCGGCCAATTCCTGAGCGCCGATCCAGCCTGGCTTCAGTTTGTGGGCGGGTCGCTGCAGATCACCATTTTTGCGCTGATCCCGGTCACCATCGGCATCTCGATGCTGCGCTATCATCTGTGGGACGTTGACGTCGTCATCCGGCGCACGCTGATCTACGGTGCGCTCACCGGCACGCTGCTGGCGGCGTATCTGTTCAGCATCCTGATTCTCCAGTACTTGTTTCGTGCGCTCACGCGCCAGGAGTCGTCCCTGGCCATCGTGATCTCGACCCTGGCGATCGCCGCGCTGTCCGCGCCGCTGCGCCGCCGTATCCAGGACGCCATTGACCGGCGCTTCTTCCGTAAGAAGTACGATGCGCAGCGGGTGCTGGCGCAGTTCGCTCAGACGGCCCGCGACGAGACGGATCTCGACGCGCTGACCGGTGAGCTGGCACGCGTGGTGCAGGAGACGTTGCAGCCGGAGCGGGTGAGCGTGTGGCTCAATAAGGAGCGGAAATGAACACATTGAACAAGTGGACCCGAAAAATACATCTTCCATATAAGGGGTGAAATGAGGAGTGAAATGAGAGGTGAATCATGGCCATGTTGAATCGCACCAAAGAGGACCCGTGGCAGCTCAAGACGCCATCGGGAACGTCCGAGTACACGATGCACGTGGACGAAAAGGATGGCAAGAAGGTTCTGGTCTGCACGGTGGGGAGCACCGTGCTCCTTTACGATGCCCGCTGCGTTGATGACTTGCACGCCATGCTCAAAGCCGCCGGTGGCTGGGTCGAGCTTGGCGGAGCGGACGAGCAGAAACCCGCGAAGGCGGGGACTGTCGAAGCCTGGGGGCGGTCGGAAGACAATCCGGTTGGCGGCTGGTACGGGCTTAAGAAGGGGCTGCGCGGCCGTTTTGGCGTCTACCTGCCGCCGCTCATGGAAGCGCTCGGCCTGTGCGAGCTTGAGCACAACCCGAAGAACAATCGCATGCGTGCCAGGTAAGCCGCCTGACTTGTCTGCAATCGAGTGTGCTTCAGCACACTTTCGCCTTATCAGCCACCGAATGAATTCGGTGGCGCTGCGGCGGCGCGACTGAAGGAGAAAGCCGTAAAATGAATCGTTTCCAAAGCCATCTTCTGACGTTCGCCCGCGCATTCTGGCTTGCATTCCTGTTGTTCAAGTGGGTCTACTGGATCGCCAGTATGCCCCGCTTCTTCGCGTTGGTCAACGCCGGCGCCATCCCGACGGTGGTGACCAGCGGCAACGTACAGGTGTCGCCCGAACTCTTTGCGGGCGCCGCGGCCATCTGGGGGGTGTCCGTTCCCGCCTGGGCCGTGCTCAACACCCTGATCAACATCCTGAGCGCCGTCGTGTTCACACTGACGGCCGCGTTGGTGGCATGGCGGCTGCGCACCTGGTTCGGCTGGCTCACGGCGATGGTGTTGCTGGTGGGTGGCTCTAACGTCCAGAGCAACGTCGTCCGCACGGCCATGATTTCGCCGGTCGCCCAAACCATTTGGGAATTTGGCGCGTTGATCTGGCCGCTTTTCTTTGTATGGCTCTATCTCTTCCCCGATGGCCGCGCGGTGCCGCGCCGACTGCGCTGGATCATCGGCCCGTTGGTGGCAGTATTTACGTTGCTTTTCGTCGTTTCGGTCATCCCTGGCTTGCTCACCATCTTCCCTGCGAGCGCTGACCTGGCCTCTGCACCCGCTCGGTTCGGAGCGGTCTTGATTGTCCCGCTTTTCTTCCTGGTCCTTAGTTCGCAAATCTATCGCTATCTGCGGGTGTCCGGCAGAGTTGACCGAGACCAAACGAAGTGGTTCTTGTTCGGCCTGGTCGTGGCCGTGGGGTTTCCCCTGGTCGCCGGGCTGTTCGTGACCCTGCCCACCGAGGTCGAGGTGATAGCCTTTATGGCGATCCCGCTGGGCATCGGTGTCGGCGTGCTGCGCTACCGGCTGTGGGACATTGACGTTATCATCCGCAAGACACTGGTCTACACCGCCGTGACCGCACTGCTGGCGTTGGTCTACTTCGGCGGCGTGGTGCTCCTGCAACGGCTGGTCGGCGCGCTGACGGGCGTCGAGCAATCGCCGCTGGCCGTGGTGGTCTCGACGCTGGCGATCGCCGCGCTGTTCACGCCGCTGCGCCGGCGCATCCAGGACGGCATTGACCGGCGCTTCTTCCGCAAGAAGTACGATGCGCAGCGGGTGCTGGCGCAGTTTGCCGTCACGGCCCGCGATGAGACGAATCTCGACGCGCTGACCACGGAGCTGGCCCGCGTGGTGCAGGAGACGCTGCAGCCGGAGCGGGTGAGCGTGTGGCTGCGCAAAAAGTGATGTAAGGAGGATACCCAATGACTTTCGACGAAATTGACATGTATTCCGGCCTGGCGGCGCTGCACTGGTCGGCCTATGACGAACCGACCTGGGATCACGACTTCTACAAGCGCATCGTGGAACAGGCCGGCGGGCTGGCGTTGGACGTGGCCTGCGGCGCGGGGCGGCTGCTGCGCCGCTATCTGCAGGCGGGGCTGGCGGTCGAGGGGGTGGACAGCTCGGCCGACATGCTGGCGGTCTGCCGGCAGAAGGCCGAGGCCGACGGCCTATCGCCGGTGCTCTACTGCCAGCCGATGCAGATGCTCGATCTGCCCAAGCGCTACGCATGCATCTACGTTCCCTGCGGCAGCTTCACCTGCGTCATCGGCCAGGAGAATGCACTCGAGGCGTTGCGGCGCTTCCACCGCCACCTGCTGCCCGGCGGTGTGCTGGCCTTCAACGCCTATTTCGGCGATTGGGGTGATTACGACTACAACAAGCCGGAGGGTGAACGCGCCTATCCGTCAGAGTGGAAGCCGCACGTCATCAAAGAGTTCGGCGGCGGGCGGCGCCTGGTGGTCGAACGTCGCTGGACCGGCGTGGATCCCGTCGAGCAGATCAGCAGCGAGCAGCGACGTTATCGGCTCTACGACGGCGAGCAGTTGTTGCAGGAGGAGGTTCACGCCGGCCAGAACCATTGGTACTTCAAGAAGGAGTTGCTGCTGATGCTGCGCCTGGCCGGTTTTGCGGACGTGCAGGTCAAGGGCGATTACACCGACGAGGACTTCGGCCCGCAGCACACGGGTACGATAGTCTTCATCTGCCGGAAGCCAGATCGCGCGGGTTAGTAGTGCAGGAGACGCTGCAGCCGGAGGGGGTGAGTGTGTGGCTCAAGCCTAGCGACCGGCAACAAGGGCAATGAAGCACGTTCGCCACAGCAACGTTGCTACCTTCACTTTGCTCGCCAATGATGACGCCGCTATAATGATGTCTGAGGTTGATCGGATTTGGAATGGAGGACACCATGGTGATGCAGCTTGCTGTGAACGAGTTAACCGTTGCCCAGTTGGAACACGTCGCTCGCGAAAAGAACACGACACCGCAACGGCTGGCCGAGCAGGCTATTCGTGAGTTCCTGCGCAGCGAGGCGCGCCGGACTATGCAACGCGAGATGAATACGTTTTTCCAGCTCCACGCGCGACTGCTAGAGGATTATTCCGGCCAATATGTGGCGATCCACCAGGGCAAGCTGGTTGATCACGACTCCGATCAGCTTGCGCTTTATCAACGGGTTGACCGGCGCTATCGCAACACCCCTGTGCTGATCAAACAGGTGCTGGCCAATCCTGAAGAAGAGTATACGTTTCGTTCGCCCACGTTGGAAGGCGCGTCATGAGAGTGCTGACCTATCCAGCATGTACCTGGCGACATTGCACATTGGTTCTCACGTGCTCAACGCAGTGCGAGTTGTGGCAGTTCATGAAGGCAGTGAGGCTATTCTCGGGCGGAATGTCCTGCAGTTCCTGGTGGTGACGCTCAACGGCCCTGCGGCAGCGACCGAGGTTGTCGTCTAGCGAACCGCACGCGCTATCTGCACAAGTCACACCACCGGTCATGATGAAAGCGATGGCCGGCTTTTTTTGCGTACAATGCTATCGTAACGCTTTTCGTAACGATTCTTGGACGGCCGGGTGGTATCCTGTAGTCCAGGAGATAAACCATGAGCACAACAACTCTGACATCACGACAGGAAGCGCGGCCCGGCGCGGTGGTGACGCCCCAACCGAAAGCGACCCTGCGGACGGCCGGCGGGCTACCGATGCTGCTGGACGCGCGGGCTGGCTTAGATGTTGGAAGACCATCACAGCATGACTGAAATGCCATCCTCGCCCCAGACAAGAAACTCACTGCCGGTCAGCAAGCGTCCGTGACGCTTGCTGTCCGCTGCCCGTGGCTTGCTGGCCTTCGCGCTCGTGAGCCTCTTCGTGCTGTGGCTCGTCAGCCTGCCAGAGTATTTCACGCGCATCACGACGCTTACAGTGGAAACCTACTCACAGGCGGGCGAGGCCATTTGGGACATTGACGTCATCATCCGCAAGACGCTGGTCTACGGTGTACTGACGGCGCTGCTGGCGCTGGTTTACTTCGGGGGCGTGGTGCTCTTGCAGCGGCTGGTCGGGACGCTGACGGGCGCGGCGCAGTCGCCGCTGGCGGTGGTGGTCTCGACGCTGGCGATCTTCATCCTGTTCGCGCCCTTGCGCGGCCGTATCCAGGACGTCATTGACCGGCGCTTCTTCCGCAAGAAGTACGACAGCCAGCAGGTGCTGGCGCAGTTCGCTCAAACCGCGCGCGACGAGACCGACCTCGACGCGCTGACCACAGAGCTGGCCCGCGTGGTGCAGGAGACGTTGCAGCCGGAGGGGGTGAGCGTGTGGTTGAAGGAGTCGGCCCCGGTTCAGGGACGACGATAAATGTCGTGTGTGCCGATGTTGCGAAAGACGTAGATGAGTTCCCCGGTCTGAGGATCTTGTTCGATGTGGAAAGTGAAGACGTACTGGAGTGTAATGTGGCCTTCCCAAATGTCCGAATGCCCTTGCATCTTGCGTATACGCAACGCCGGATGGAAAGGTGGGTGTTCTGCGCCACCCTGGAAGCGGAGAAACGCTTCTCGTGCGCGTTCTTTGATGTCGGCGGGGAGCGCAGCATACGCTTCCCAGAAGGTTTGGGCAGGACGGAACTTCATTGCTGGTCCAGAAAAGCAATCATGTCGTCCATCCGATCGAAGGTCTGCACGCGGCCCCCGGCGATGGCCAGGTTTGCGGCGCGCTCCTTTTCCTGCCACTCCGGTGTCCAGAAATAGGTCTGCTCGGCTGCCATGCGCAGGGCATCCAGGATCACTTCCTGGGCGGAAGCGCCCGGCGCCGTGCTACTTGCCAGCTTTGCCAGGGATTGACGGACGATGTCTTCTTGATCGGGTGGCACAGCCACGACCAACTGTGGCCGTCGGGCGTTGGCAGTATCCAACCGAACGTCTGGCTGGTAACGATAGGACATGCGATCTCACTCCTTTCTCGCACTGCGGGTTCGTACAATCACAGTGTTATTATAGCATGGGTGCGCCGACTGTGAAAAGCAGCCGGCAGTTCCCAGGGCGGCCAACGCTATGACTACAACGACTCGCACTTCACAACGCTCAACGGGTCTGTCAACTGCGGAAAGGCGCTTCGACTGGCGCAGTTCGCCCTCACGGCGCGCGACGAGACCGACCTGGACGCGCTGACCGGCGAGCTGGCGCGGGTGGTGCAGGAGACGCTGCAGCCGGAGGGGGTGAGTGTGTGGCTGAGGGGACCTACTGTGGTGAGAGGAGAGAACGCCAACGAGCAAGATCGATAGCTCGATCGTCGCGGCTGGCCAGGTGCAGGCCCGCGTGGATTGATTTCTCGCCTAACGCTTGCACCAGCGCTCCGGGCAAGGATGACAGCGTAACGTGGTTCAGCAGGAAGCGAATAGCACCCTGATCGCTCAAGAGGAAAGATACCAGCCTATCCTCAACCTTTTCCCAATCCCGATAGCTCAACCGTCCCACCGAACGCCGAATCAGCGTTTGCTCGATGGTCAGCAACCGTCCGCGCACCAGCGATGGATAGCGAAGTCCTGCCGCCGCCCAATCCGCCAAGACATGATCGTACGGTCCCACGTTGCCTATCTGCGAGGTGATTCCGGCAGCAACCACGACTGGTCGGGCCAGATTGTAGGAATCACTACTCACGATCAACGCAGGTCGCACCTTGCCGCCCGTCAGATCGCTGTACTCATAGGGCACGGCAATGATGTCACCACGACGATATGGCATCGCGTACCTCATCTGCTATCCAGTCATCAGGCATGGCCTGCCAGTCTTCTTGCATGGAGGCTACCGACAGCCAGTAATCTTGGCGCAGCGCACCATCATCTCGTTCGAACAACAGCGCCAGCGCCTGTTCCACGACCGCGGCGTCGGTGACGCCGTATGTCTGCGCTAATTGGCGTAGCTGGCGCGCCGTAGTTCGTGTTAAAGCCAGTGAAAACTCTACCTGAGCCATTGTCATGACTACGACCTCTCCTTTGTCAAAGCCGCCCTGGAGTTGGCTGAGTGCTTCGGCACGTTACCTACAATGATCGGATTATAGCATGGATGCCCAGGGCATGGAAACGCCGCAAACTCCGCAAGGTGGTCGCCATAGGTCAGTTCTGGGCGTGCGAAATGGCTGGAACCTTATGTTCACCAGCTTCGTAACGCTGATCGTAACGAATGGCGGACGGTCGGGTGGTATCCTGTAGCCCAGGAGATAAATCATGAGCACCATAACTCGACTATCGGTTCAACCAACGCCTGGTCGTGGCCTGGATGTATCTGGCCCGGCTGGCATGCCCGTTCTGGGGAACACGCTGCAGTTCCAGCGCAACCCGCTGGGATTCCTGATGCGCACCGCGGCCGACTATGGCGACGTGGCCCGCTACCGGCTGGGCAACATCACCTTCTACCAAATCAACCACCCCGACGGCGTGCAGCGCGTTTTGCAGGACAACCATCATAACTATGTCAAAGGCGATCTGTTCGACATCATCCGCCGGGTGGCGGGCGACGGCCTCTTCACGAGCGAGGGGGCACCTGTGGCAGCGCCAGCGACGGCTCATGCTGCCGGCCTTTCACCGCCGCCGCATCGCCGGCTTTGGCGAGATCATGACCGGCCGCACGCTGGACATGCTGGCGCAGTGGGAACAACGCGCCGATCCAGGCCAGCCGCTCGACGTCGCCGAGGAGCTGACCGGCCTGACCATGGCCATCATCAGCGAGACCATGTTCGGCGTCCGCTTGCCGGCTGACAGCCCGGCGGCGCAGCTGCGCCGCCGGGCTGTCAGCCAGGCCATCGGTGTGATTCTGGCCGACGTCAACTTTCGCTTCCAGGTGCCCTTCTACCCCTCCCTGCGCTGGCCCACCCCGCGCAACCGGCGGGCGCTGGCCGCCATGCGCACCGTGGACGACGTGGTGCTAGGCATCGTCGGGCAGCGGCGCCGCAGCGGCGAGGAGCGAGACGATCTGCTGGGCATGCTGATGGAGGCGCGTGATGAAGGAACAGGGCAGGCTATGAGCGACAAGCAGTTGCGCGACGAGGTGGTCACCATCTTCCTGGCCGGCCATGAGACCACCGCGGTGCTATTGACCTGGGTGTTTTACCTGTTATCCCAGCACCCCGACGTGGAGACCAGACTGCATGCCGAGTTGACCGAGGTATTAGGCGGCCGCACACCTGGCGTGGCCGATGTGCCAAACCTGCACACCGCCCGTATGGTGATTGACGAGACGCTGCGGCTCTACCCGCCGGCCTGGATCACCAATCGGCAAGCTGTGGCCGCGGACGACGTCTGCGGTTACCACATTCCGGCCGGCGCCGTCGTAGGCATCAGCCCGTATGTCATGCACCACTTACCGGCCTACTGGCCCGATCCAGAGCGCTTCGACCCGCAGCGCTTTGCGCCCGATGCGGCGCACGAGCGACCGCGCTTTGCGTACATGCCCTTCGGCGGCGGCCCGCACCAGTGCATCGGCAACAGCTTTGCGCTGATGGAAGCGACGCTGATCCTGGCCAGCGTGGCCCAGCGCTACCGCCTGCGCCTGCCAACCGGCGCGGTGGTGACGCCCCAACCGAAAGCGACCCTGCGGACAGCCGGCGGCCTACCGATGCTGTTGGACGTGGGGGATGAGAAACAGGGAGATTGTCAGAACACCAGCACAAATGGACCGAAAAATACATCGCTGGCTGGGCTCCCTTTGCCTGGCCTTCATCGATCATTGCCGGCACAGCCAGCGCGTTCGAGTTAGCCGGCTGGCTGAGGTTGCTGGCGATCGGCTCGCTGCTGGGGCTATTTCTGGCCTGACCATGTTCGTGCAGCCTTATTGGGGCTGGTGGCGCGCCAGCCGGCCAATCAGTATGCAATTTCGGCACGCTGACCACCGGAAGGCTTACGGTGGATGAACGCCGCTTGACGCAGCGGGCCAGGCTCACCCTGACCGTCAACTGGGCTGGAGCCTGGCGTGATCGCTGAGGCGCTACGTCTACAGATTCCCGACCGACGTTGGCAATATGGCTCGGCGATTACCGCCAGGGCGTGCCTGGCTGAATCAATCTCCAGGCTCCGTTCTGTCCTGGAGGTGGGCGATCGGTTTGGCGCCATCAAGGACAGCAAGTGGTTCGGCATCCCACCCTTCCCGCCCGACCTGCGCGCCGGATTGGGTTACACCATTAATGCGCGGGAAGCAGACGCTGGATTGGACGCCGCCTTCGGCAACTCGATGCCTTAGCCGTGGCGCCCTGGTGGGACCGTCTGGTCTGAGCCTGGGATGGTGGTCTCCTGGTGGCTAGCTGGTTCTTCCTGTTCTTCCGGGCAGTGGAGCCGTTACCTGCTGCTTTGCATGGCGGTTGGTTAGGCAGTCCTCGCTCTAGCGATCCTTTCCTCGCCCTAGATGTGCGGCGGTTTTCTGGCTGCGTGGGCGTGCTGGCGTTCCTGGTCCAGGCGCCAACTGCAATTCGTCCTGCCGCGCTTTTGTCGGCATTGCCTTACCGTCTGCGCGCGCTTTCAAACCGTCGTGATCAGCCGCTGTCGCCCGCTTGCGTTCGTCTACTGGCCGGCGGTGGAAACCAGCTTGGCTCGCTCACAAATGGTGGTTCGTTGTTGGAATGGCGCTGCGCTTGGTTGAGCTTGTCATCTTCGCTGTCGCCCCATCCTGGGGATGATCGGGTCTCTATGTTCAGGGGCGACTTCGGCCCTGGATGCTTTGGTGATCCTCCTGTTGCCCGATCGGCATCGCCATCCTGCGCTATCGCCTTTGGGACATTGACGTCATCATCCGCAAGACGCTGGTCTACGCCGTGCTGTCCGGGCTGCTGGCGCTGGTTTACTTCGGCGGCGTGGTGCTGTTGCAACGGCTCTTCGGCGCGCTGACGGGGGTCGAGCAATCGCCGCTGGCGGTGGTGGTCTCGACGCTCGCGATCGCCGCGCTCTTTACGCCCCTGCGCCGCCGTATCCAGGATGGCATTGACCGGCGCTTCTTCCGCAAGAAGTACGATGCGCAGCAGGTGCTGGCGCAGTTCGCGCTCACCGCCCGCGACGAGGTGTCGTTAGAAGCGCTCACGGCCGAATTGACACGCGTGGTGCAGGAGACGATGCAACCGGAGAAGGTCAGTTTGTGGTTGCAACCGACAGAAAAACCCCGGAGAAACAGCTATGGAGAATAATGCTCCTTACATTTTGAAGGGCAACCAACTCGCCTGGGCACGCTTGACCTGGATGGTGATTGCGCTGGCGATGTTTGGCGTTGTGATGGCAAGCTGGCCGCCTTACGTCCGGCTATTAAATATGGTTTGCGAAACGTGCCAGATGACTCCCGTTTATGCGAAAATTTTGCAGGCCAGCGGAATCAGCGTGGAACAGTGGGTAATTTTCCAGATCATCCCTAATATAATAGTTTTTCTGGGGTGGATGGGGATGGGGACAGTGATTTTCCTGGTCAAATCCAATGACCGGCGTGCTTTACTGTTCTCTGTGCTGTTGATCATCATCGGGGCCAGTTTTGGGGGAACCATGGGCCTCCTGGCCGATCACATTCCTGCATGGGTTTGGGCGAATAACATCTTCAACTATGCAAGTTTCCCTTGTTTGGTCAGCTTGATTTATCTTTTCCCCAATACCGCTTTCAAGCCACGCGGCCTGGCCTGGCTTTTGGGCTTATTGTGTGTTCTTTTTATTCCCATCCCATTCGCGAATTCTAATTTTCCAATTGCCTATAACTTCATCTTCAGTTTGTCTTTTGTGGTTTCTTGCATCGTCGTACCCGTCTATCGCTACCGGCTGGTGATGACGTTCAACGAACGCCAGCAGACGAAATGGGTGATATTCGGCATTGTGCTGGCGATGGCAGGCATCGCAACGACCCTAGCGCTTGTGGCAAATGGGCCAATTTCTTGTGATCCTCTTGGTGGACCCAAACTCTATTGCGATATCGTGCAGGGGATTGGTTATAGTCTCTCGCCTTTGATGATTCCCATTTTTATCGGGATTGGAATTTTGCGCTCGCGTTTGTGGGACGTTGACATCCTCATCCGCCGCACCTTGCAATACACCCTGCTGACCGGCCTGTTGGCACTTGTGTATTTCGGGGGGATCGTGATCCTCCAGGGAATTCTCGGCCCCTTGACGGGGTCCGCGAGTTCTCCCATCGTCACCGTGATCACCACGCTGGGGATTGCCGCGTTGTTCACCCCCCTCCGCCATCGTGCGGCAGGACTTCATCGACCGCCGCTTCTTCCGCAAGAAGTACGACAGCCAGAGGTGCTGGCGCAATTCGCTCAGACGGCGCGATGAGACCGATCCTGGCGCTGACGGGAGGGGAGCTGACGCAGTTGGTGCAGGAGACGTTGCAGCCGGAGCGGGTGAGCGTGTGGTTGACCCTTCTGGTCATAAATCGGAGACGGTGTAACGATGATGAACCGAATACCGGGCCGTCGAGACACTGACCGCATCCTCGGCAAACTCGTGCTTGGGCTAATGTTGGCGTATTGGCTTTGGATGTTGTTTGACCTGGTCACTCACCCCGTTACCGCGGGGCCCAATGCGGGTGGTCCTGGTTTTCGCTGGCTCTCGGCACTGACCGGTATCACCACCGTCCTGACAGCTCTTTTTGTGATGCGGCGCGTGCCAGGCAACTTGGTAGGTCCCTTGCTGCTTTTGTGGGAGTTGGTGCGACCGGCTGGTCGTTGCGCTCGGAATGGGTGAATGTGCAGGTTGGAACCCTGGCATCCACGGCCTTTGGAATAATCTTCTTCTGCATCTCCTGCCCGGCGGCTATCTTGTTGCTATTGTTGTTTCCCGATGGCAAACCATACCCGTCACGGCTGGCACGCTGGCTTCCACTCATGACCGGTCTGGTGGTCGTAGCCAGGCATATTTTACTTGTTTGGCTATTATAAACCAGACTCGCCGGGCAACATTCCCAATCTTCTCTACATCCCCTCGCTGAGGGCACAGGGCCAATGATTTACCTGGTGGCGTATCCGGCGGTAATGACCATCGCTCTGGTCACCCTGCTCTTGCGCTATCGCTCCGGCGACGAGCGCCTGCGGCTGCAGATCCGTTGGCTAGGCTGGTTACTTGGAGTAGGCATCCTGCTTGGTGTTATCCCGTTCGAGAGATTGTTCGGGCCGCAAGTTGCCTACTGGGTAATTCTGATCACCTATATCTTCTGGCAGTCCTTCCTGGCCTTAGGGATCGGTATAGCCGTTCTGCGCCACAACCTGTGGGGAGTTGACGTCGTCATCCGAAAAACGCTGGTCTACGCAGTGTTGACGGCGCTGCTGGCGCTGGTTTACTTCGGCAGCGTGGTGCTCCTCCAGCGGCTGGTCGGGACGCTGACGAGCGTCGAACAATCGCCGCTGGCGGTGGTGGTCTCGACGCTCGCGATCGCCGCGCTGTTTACGCCCCTGCGCCGCCGCATTCAGGACGCGATTGACCGGCGCTTCTTCCGCAAGAAGTACGACGCGCAGCGGGTGCTGGCGCAGTTCGCTCAAACGGCGCGCGACGAGACCGACCTGGACGCGCTGACAGGGGAGCTGGCCCGCGTGGTGCAGGAGACGCTGCAGCCGGAGCGGGTGAGCGTGTGGCTGAGGAAAAAAAGCCCGAAGGCTGGTTGAAGCCATTCGGGCTGAGAAGTGGCATGATCAGTTTGCACGATCAGGCCTTCAACTTGTGGAACCGGCCGGATGTCGGCGTCCTCCAGTGAATCTGCTGTACGATGCGGCACCCGTTTCTGCATCTTGATGTGGGTGCGTTCACTGCCAGGCGGCAACGGCGTGGTCCCCCAGAGCCAGGTTGGCTTTGTTGAATTCCGGGTCATCCACATCGAGCAGGACCCGCGTCGCTTTGTCCGGAATCCTGTCAAGGATCTCGGGGTGATCGAAAACGTATCGGTTGAACTGTTCGCTCAACTCGAAGATCTTGTCAGCCATTGTTTGAGCGTTCATTCTGTTTTCCAAGTCGCCGC